>JALSIK010000185.1 GCA_026990045.1 Chromatiales bacterium
GTAGCGGTCCCCCACCCGCGCGCGGCGGAAGGGGACATCCATCCCGGCCAGGGCGTGCTCCAGGCCCAGGTTGCTCATCTGGGTGCCCACCACCCCGCCCTGCAGGCGCCCGGCCCGGCGGCGGTCGGCGGCGATGATGTAGAGCAGCTCGTCTCCGTCCACCTCGTCCCCGCGCCGGTCCACCATGATCACGCGGTCGCCGTCGCCGTCGAAGGCCACGCCCAGGTCGGCCCCCTGGGCGATGACCGCCGCGCGCAGGGCGGTGATGTGGGTGGAGCCCACGTCATGGTTGATGTTGAGCCCGTCGGGCTCTGTCCCCAGGGGGATCACCTCGGCGCCCAGCTCGGCGAACACCGCCGGGGCCACGTGGTAGGTGGCGCCGTGGGCGCAGTCCACCACCATGCGGCAGCCGGCCAGGCTGATGCGCGAGGCGATGGTGCTCTTGCAGAACTCGATGTAGCGGCCGGGGGCGTCCACCACCCGCACCGCCTTGCCCAGGCTGGCCGAGTCGTTGCACACCATCTCCTTGTCCAGCTCGGCCTCGATGGCGAGCTCGATCTCGTCGGGCAGCTTGGTGCCGTCGGCGGAGAAGAACTTGATGCCGTTGTCGTGGTAGGGGTTGTGGGAGGCGGAGATGACGATGCCGGCCTGGGCGTGCAGGGTGCGGGTGAGGTAGGCGATGGCGGGCGTGGGCATGGGGCCCAGCAGGTGGATGTCCACCCCCGCCGCCGACAGCCCCGCCTCCAGGGCCGATTCGAACATGTAGCCGGAGATGCGGGTGTCCTTGCCGATGAGCACCTTGCCCTGGCCCTGCCCGGCCAGCACCTTGCCCACGGCCCAGCCCAGCTTGAGCACGAAGTCCGGCGTGATGGGCGGCTCGCCCACGCGGCCGCGGATGCCGTCGGTGCCGAAATAGCGTCGCTTCATGTGTGCATCCCCCCTTCTCCTGCGCCGGCCTCTCTCACCGCCTGCACCACCCGCACCGCGTCGCGGGTGGCCCCCACGTCGTGGACCCGCACGATGCGGGCCCCCAGCCACACCGCCAGCCCGGCCAGGGCGACGCTGCCGTGCAGCCGCCCCGGCGGCGGCCGCTGGTCGAGGATTGTACCAATCATGCTCTTGCGGGAAACGCCCACCAGGACGGCTAGCCCCATCCGGCGAAGGCGCGGCAGGGCCTGGAATAACAACAGGTTATGTTCCAGCGTCTTGCCGAAGCCGAAGCCCGGATCGATGACCAGGTGCCGGCGCGGCAGCCCCGCCGCCTCGGCCGCCGCCACCCGCACGCGCAGGAAGTCCTCCACCTCGGCCACCACGTCGTCGTAGCGGGGCGCGGCCTGCATGGTGCGGGGCTCGCCCCGCATGTGCATGAGGCACACCGGCCGGCCCAGGCGGGCGGCGGTCTCCAGGGCGCCGGGTTCGCGCAGGGCGCGCACGTCGTTGATCATGTCGGCCCCGGCCGCGCAGGCGGCGGTCATGACCTCGGGCTTGCTGGTGTCCACCGAGACGGGCACGTCGCTCTCGGCACGGATGGCCTCGATGACCGGCACCACCCGGTCCAGCTCCTCCTCCACTCCCACCGGCGCGGCGCCGGGGCGGGTGGACTCCCCGCCCACGTCGATGATGTCGGCGCCCTCGGCGATCATGCGCCGGGCCTGCTCGCGCGCCGCGGCGGGAGACAGAAAGCGCCCGCCGTCGGAGAAGGAATCGGGGGTGACGTTGAGGACCCCCATGACCAGGGGCCGGTCGCCCTGGAGAAAAGCGCTGCGATCGGTCATGGTTCAGAAGACGGAAGACACGGGACGGAAGACAGCAGGCGCCTCACCCGGAACCCCCTGCGGGGCGCGCCGCCGCGCCCTCCCCGGGGGATCCTGCAATGCTCCGGTGAAACTTCATCGCCTGCCGCCTGCCCTCCGCCCCCAATTGAAAACGGCGGACGTGATGTCCGCCGTCGTCGGGCCGGTGAGAGGAACCGGGATCAGTGCTCGGACGCCGGACCGCCGATGGCGCCGCCCTCGGCCGGCTTCTTGCGCCCGGCCTCCCCTTCCTCGGCCTCGCCCGCGCGGGCGCCGCCGGCGGGGCCGGTGTCGCCCCACTCCTCCGGCGGGCGCGGCGGGCGGCCGGCCATGATGTCCTCGATCTGCTGCTTGTCGATGGTCTCGTACTTCATGAGGGCCTCGGCCATGGCGTGGAGCTTGTCGATGTTGTCCTCGAGGATCTTGCGCGCGCGCTGGTAGTTGCGGTCCACGATGGCCCGCACCTCCTCGTCGATGATGTGCGCGGTCTCCTCCGACACCTGCTTGTGCTGGGTCACGGCGTGGCCGAGGAAGACCTCGCCCTCCTCGTCGCTGTAGGTGAGCGGGCCCAGCCGCTCCGACAGGCCCCACTTGGTCACCATGTTGCGCGCCAGCTCGGTGGTGCGCTGGATGTCGTTGGCGGCGCCGGTGGTCACCTTCTCCGGGCCGAAGATCAACTCCTCGGCGATGCGGCCGCCGAACAGCGAGCAGATCTGGCTCTCCAGCCGCTCCTTGCTGTAACTGTAGCGGTCCTCCTCGGGCAGGAACATGGTCACGCCCAGGGCGCGGCCGCGGGGGATGATGGTGACCTTGTACACCGGGTCGTGCGAGGGCACCGACAGGCCGACGATGGCATGGCCCGCCTCGTGGTAGGCGGTGAGCCGCTTCTCCTCCTCGCTCATGACCATGGACTTGCGCTCGGCGCCCATCATGATCTTGTCCTTGGCCTTCTCGAACTCCTCCATGTCCACGGTGCGCTTGTTGGCGCGGGCCGCGAACAGGGCGGCCTCGTTGACCAGGTTGGCCAGGTCGGCGCCGGAGAAGCCGGGCGTGCCGCGGGCGATGATGCGCGGGTCCACGTCGTCGCCCACCGGCACCTTGCGCATGTGCACGCGCAGGATCTGCTCGCGCCCGCGCAGGTCGGGCAGCGGCACCACCACCTGGCGGTCGAAGCGGCCCGGGCGCAGCAGCGCCGGGTCCAGCACGTCGGGCCGGTTGGTGGCGGCGATGACGATGATGCCCTCGTTGCCCTCGAAGCCGTCCATCTCCACCAGGAGCTGGTTGAGGGTCTGCTCGCGCTCGTCGTGGCCGCCGCCCAGGCCGGCACCGCGGTGGCGGCCCACGGCGTCGATCTCGTCGATGAAGATGATGCAGGGGGCGTGCTTCTTGGCCTGCTCGAACATGTCGCGCACGCGCGAGGCGCCCACGCCCACGAACATCTCCACGAAGTCGGAACCGGAGATGGTGAAGAACGGCACCTTGGCCTCGCCGGCGATGGCCTTGGCCAGCAGGGTCTTGCCGGTGCCGGGCGGGCCCACCATGAGCACGCCGCGGGGGATCTTGCCGCCGAGCTTCTGGAACTTGCCCGGGTCGCGCAGGAACTCCACCAGCTCGGCCACCTCCTCCTTGGCCTCTTCCACGCCGGCCACGTCGGCGAAGGTCACCTTGACCTGGTCCTCGCCCAGCAGGCGCGCGCGGCTCTTGCCGAAGGACAGGGCCCCGCGGCCGCCGCCCCCGCCCTGCATCTGGCGCATGAAGAAGATCCACAGCCCGATGATGAGCAGGAACGGGAACAGGTTGAAGAACAGCGGCCCCCAGAAGGCGGGCTCGGGCGGCTTGGCGCGGATCTCCACGCCGTGCCTGAGCAGGTCGCCGATGAGCGCCGAGTTGTCGGTCTCGGGGCTGTAGGTGGCGAACCGCTGGTTGCTCTTGAGCACGCCGGTGATCTCCCGCTCCTGGAACACCACCTCCCGCACCTGGTCGGTCTTCACGTACTCCATGAACTGGGAATAGGGGATGGCGGCGGGTGCCGTGGCGCGCGTGCTCAGGTTCTGAAACACGGCCATGAGGATGATCGCGATGATCACCCACAGGATGATGTTCTTGGCCAGATCGCTCAAGGGATACCTCTATATATTTCAGCAGCCGTTCCTCGGCCTACGTTACTACACAAGTATAGCCGCGCGCCAGGAGGTAGACCTCCGCCGAGCGCGCGCGCGAGGCCCCGGGCTTGCGCGTGAGCAGGCGCCCGAAGCGTTCCCGCAGCCGCCGGCGGTAGGCGTCCAGCCCCTCGCCCTGGAACACCTTCACCAGAAAGTCCCCGCCCGGGGCAAGGACTTCCTCCGCCAGGTCCAGCGCCAGCTCCGCCAGGTACATGGCCCGGGGCTGGTCCACGGCCTTCATGCCACTGAGATTGGGGGCCATGTCCGACATTACAAGGTGGACCGGATCCCCGCCCAGGGCCGCGCGCAGGGCCTCCAGGGGGCCGGGCTCGGTGAAGTCGCCCTGGATGAACTCCACCCCGGGCAGGGCCTCCATGGGCAGCCGGTCCAGGGCCAGGACCCGGCCCCGGCCGGCCAGGCGGCGGGCGGCGTACTGGGACCAGCCGCCGGGGGCCGCACCCAGGTCCACCACCGTCATCCCCGGCCGCAGCAGGCGGTCGCGGCGGTCCAGCTCCTCCAGCTTGAGGGCCGCGCGCGAGCGCCAGCCCTCGGCCCGGGCCCGCTTCACGTGGGGGTCGCCGCGGTGCTCCCGCAGCCAGCGCCGGCTGCTGCGGCTGCGGGCCACGCTCAGCCCTCCCCCCGCCGGGCCAGGTGGCGCAGGACGCGGCGGGCGCGCAGGGCGACCCAGGCCGCGGCCAGGCCGCCGAAGGCCCCCAGCACCAGGGCGCGCAGGCCGGGCTCGGCGATGCCCCGCTCGGCCCCCACCCACACGGGGAAGGCCAGCACCAGCAGGATGCCCAGGTCGCGCTTGACCGGGGCCAGCACCGCCCCCGGGGTGACGGGCCGGCCCGTCCCCGCTACACTGGCGCGCCCCGAGGGACTGTCATCCGGAATCCGGTTCATGCCTGCTCTGACCCCCGGGCAGCGGCGTTTTCTCCGCGCCCGGGCCCATCATCTCAAACCCGTGGTCCTGGTGGGCGCCGCCGGCCTGCACGAGGCGGTGCTGGCCGAGATCGACGCCGCCCTGGCCCACCACGAACTGATCAAGGTGCGCCTGCCCGGCGACCGCGGCCGGCGCGAGGCCCTGGCCGCCGACATCGCCGGGCGCTGCGGCGCCGCCCTGGTCCAGGCCATCGGCCGCATGGCGGTGTTCTACCGCCCCGCCGAGCCCCCGGTGCTGCGCCTGCCGCGGGACTGATCCGGTCCCGCCGCCACCAGCACCAGCCCGCCCAGGCTGTTGAACAGGAACAGCACCGAGGCCAGCCCGTGCAGGCGGCCGAACGCCCGCGCCGCGGGGCTCTCCAGCCCCGCCTCGCGCAGGGCCGCCAGGCGTGGCTTGAGGCCCAGCTCCCCGGCCAGGGTCACCGCCACCATGGCCGCCAGCAGCACCGCCCGCCAGCGCCGCCAGACGTGACGGCCGTGGCGCCAGAGCTGGGCCGCCAGCAGCAGGCCGCCGCAGGCGAGCCCCAGCACGGCCACCGCCGAGAACAGCCCGCCCGCCAGCGTGCCCGCCAGGGCGCGGTCGTCCAGGCGCGCGAACAGCAGCGGCGCCGCGATGTAGCCCGCGGTCCACATGGCCCCCGCCCACAGGGCGAGCAGCACGCGCTCGCCGGCGCGGACGGCGGCCTGCAGGCGGAACGGCGGCATGGGTGGAGACGGCGGCGCCTAGACGTACTTGACCGAGATGATCTCGAAGGTCTTGGTCCCGCCCGGGGTCTGGACCGTGACCTCGTCGCCCTCGTACTTGCCGATGAGGGCGCGGGCGATGGGGGAGTTCACCGACAGCAGCCCCTGGCCGATGTCGGCCTCGTCCTCGCCCACGATCTGGTAGGTGAACTCGTCGCCGGTGTCGGCATCGATGAGCTCCACCGTGGCCCCGAACACGATCTTGCCGCCGGCGTCGAGGCTGGCCACGTCGATGATCTGGGCATTGGCCAGCTTGCTCTCGATCTCCTTGATGCGCCCCTCGATGAAGCTCTGCTGCTCGCGGGCGGCGTGGTACTCCGCATTTTCCTTCAGATCACCGTGCTCGCGCGCCTCCGCGATGGCCTGGATCACTCGGGGGCGCTGAACGTTCTTCAGATCGTTGAGCTCTTCGCGCAGCTTCTCCGCGCCGCGCCTGGTCAGGGGTACCTTGCTCATGACATCCGCTCCCGATGCAGGTCCTGGATCCGGTAAACCTCGTCCACGTCGGTCTCGGCGATGGCCGCCGCCAGGGCGAACCCGCCGGCCAGGGTCGTAGTATAGGTCACCTTGTGCTGGAGCGCCGTGCGCCGGATGGAGGCTGAATCGGCGATGGCCTGGCGCCCCTCGGTGGTGTTGACGATGAGGTCGATGTCGCCGTTCTTGATCATATCTACCACGTGCGGGCGCCCCTCCGCCACCTTGTTGATGTGGTCGCAGGGCAGGCCCGCCGCCTCCAGGGCCCGTGCCGTGCCGTGGGTGCCCACCAGGGCGAAGCCCAGCTCCAGCAGGCGCCGGCCCAGGGCCACCGCGCCGGCCTTGTCGGCGTCGCGCACCGAGAGGAAGGCGCGCCCCCCGCGCGGCAGGGCAATCCCGGCGGCGAGCTGGGACTTGGCGAAGGCGATGCCGAAGCGCGCGCCCACGCCCATGACCTCGCCGGTGGACTTCATCTCCGGCCCGAGCTGGGGATCGACGCTGGGGAACTTGTTGAAGGGGAACACCGCCTCCTTGACCGAGTAGTAGTCCGGCACCACCTCGGCGGTCACGCCCTGGGCGGCCAGGCCGTGGCCGGTCATGCAGCGCGCCGCCACCTTGGCCCAGGGGATGCCGGTGGCCTTGGACACGAAGGGCACCGTGCGCGAGGCGCGCGGGTTGACCTCCAGGACGTAGATCTCACCGTCCTTGATGGCGAACTGGGTGTTCATGAGCCCCACCACGTTGAGCCCGCGGGCCATGGCCGCCACCTGCTCGCGCAGGCGGTCGCACAGGGCCGGGTCCAGGCTGTGGGGCGGCAGGGAACAGGCCGAGTCGCCCGAGTGCACGCCGGCCTGCTCGATGTGCTCCATGATCCCGGCCACCACCACCTGTTCGCCGTCGCACACCGCGTCCACGTCCACCTCGATGGCGTCGTCCAGGAACCGGTCCAGCAGCACCGGCGAGTCGTTGGACACCCGCACCGCGTGGGTCATGTAGCGGCGCAGCTCGTCCTCCTTGTACACGATCTCCATGGCCCGCCCGCCCAGCACGTAGGACGGGCGCACCACCAGGGGATAGCCGATCTCCGCCGCCAGGCGCACCGCCTCCTCGGTGTCGCGGGCGGTGCGGTTGGGCGGCTGGCGCAGGCCGAGGGCGTGGAGGAGCTGCTGGAAGCGCTCGCGGTCCTCGGCCAGGTCGATGGAGTCGGGCGAGGTGCCGATGATGGGCGCGCCCGCCGCCTCCAGGTCGCGGGCCAGCTTGAGCGGGGTCTGCCCGCCGTACTGGACGATGACCCCGCGCGGCTTCTCCTTGTGCAGGATCTCCAGCACGTCCTCCAGGGTCAGGGGCTCGAAGTAGAGGCGGTCGGAAGTGTCGTAGTCGGTGGACACCGTCTCCGGGTTGCAGTTGACCATGATGGTCTCGAAGCCGTCGGCGCGGCAGGCCTGGGCCGCGTGCACGCAGCAGTAGTCGAACTCGATGCCCTGGCCGATGCGGTTGGGCCCGCCGCCCAGCACCACGATCTTGTCACGTTCGCCGGGCTCGGCCTCGCACTCCTCCTCGTAGGTGGAGTAGAGGTAGGCGGTGGTGGCGGCGAACTCGGCGGCACAGGTGTCCACCCGCTTGTACACCGGGTGCACGCCCAGGGCCCAGCGCCGGGCCCGCACGGCGTGCTCGTCGGTGCCCAGCAGCCTGGCCAGGCGGCGGTCGGAAAAGCCCTTGCGCTTGAGCCGGAACAGGGTCTCCCGGTCCAGCCGCTCCAGGTCGCCCAGGGCGCGGACCCCGGCCTCGGTCTCCACCAGGTCCCGGATCTGGGCCAGGAACCAGGGGTCGATGCGGCTGTGGGCATGGACCTCGTCCTCGTCCCAGCCGGCGCGGAAGGCGTCGGCCACGTACCACAGGCGCTCGGCGGTGGGCACCCGCAGGTGCTGCTTGAGGCGGTCGCGGTCCGCGCGATCGGCCCCGGTCAGCCGCTCGTCGAGGCCGTCGGCGCCGATCTCCAGCCCGCGCAGGGCTTTCTGCAGGGATTCCTGGAAGGTGCGGCCGATGGCCATGACCTCGCCCACCGACTTCATCTGGGTGGTGAGGTGGGGATCGGCCTCCGGGAACTTCTCGAAGGTGAAGCGCGGCACCTTGGTCACCACGTAGTCGATGGTGGGCTCGAACGAGGCCGGGGTCGTGCCGCCGGTGATCTCGTTGCGCAGCTCGTCCAGCGTGTAGCCCACCGCCAGCTTGGCCGCCACCTTGGCGATGGGGAAGCCGGTGGCCTTGGAGGCCAGGGCCGAGGAACGCGAGACGCGCGGGTTCATCTCGATGATCACCAGGCGCCCGTCCTCGGGATTGACCGCGAACTGCACGTTGGACCCGCCGGTGTCGACGCCGATCTCGCGCAGCACGGCGATGGAGGCGTCGCGCATGATCTGGTATTCCTTGTCGGTGAGCGTCTGCGCCGGGGCCACGGTGATGGAGTCGCCGGTGTGCACCCCCATGGGGTCCAGGTTCTCGATGGAGCAGACGATGATGCAGTTGTCCTTGCAGTCGCGCACCACCTCCATCTCGTATTCCTTCCACCCGGCGATGGACTCCTCGATGAGCAGCTCGCTGGTGGGTGACAGGTCCAGCCCGCGCTCGCAGATCTCCACGAACTCCTCGCGGTTGTAGGCGATGCCGCCGCCGGAGCCGCCGAGGGTGAAGGACGGGCGGATGATGGCGGGGAAGCCGATGCGGGCCTGGACCTGCAGCGCCTCCTCCAGGGAATGGGCGATGGCCGAGCGCGGCATCTCCAGCCCGATGCGGGCCATGGCCTGGCGGAAGCGGTCGCGGTCCTCGGCCTTGTCGATGGCCTCGCGCGTGGCCCCGATCATCTCCACCCCGAAGGCCTCCAGCACCCCCTCGCGGGCCAGGTCCAGGGCGCAGTTGAGCCCGGTCTGGCCGCCCATGGTGGGCAGCAGGGCATCGGGCCGCTCGCGCTCGATGATGCGCGCCAGGTGCTGCCAGCGGATGGGCTCGATGTAGGTGGCATCGGCCATCTCCGGGTCGGTCATGATGGTGGCCGGGTTGGAGTTGACCAGGATGACGCGGTAGCCCTCCTCGCGCAGGGCCTTGCAGGCCTGGGCCCCGGAGTAGTCGAACTCGCACGCCTGCCCGATGACGATGGGCCCGGCGCCGATGATCAAGATACTTTCGATGTCGGTCCGTTTAGGCATAACACCTCAGTGGCAAGTGGCAAGTGGCGAGTGGCGAGTGTCCAGTATCAGCATTGTTCCGGTGCATCCGTCCTCATCACTCGCCCCTCGCCCCTCGGCCCTGTTCGATGAGTTCGACGAACTTGTCGAACAGGTGCGCCACGTCGTGGGGCCCGGGGCTGGCCTCGGGGTGGCCCTGGAAGCCGAAGGCCGGGCGGTCGGTGAGCGCGATGCCCTGCAGCGAGCCGTCGAACAGGGAGCGGTGGGTGGCGCGCACGTTGGCCGGCAGGCTGTCCTCGTCCACGGCGAAGCCGTGGTTCTGGCTGGTGATCATCACCCGCCCGGTGTCCAGGTCCTGCACCGGGTGGTTGGCGCCGTGGTGGCCGAACTTCATCTTCACCGTGCGCGCGCCGCAGGCCAGGCCCAGGAGCTGGTGGCCGAGGCAGATCCCGAACAGGGGCAGGCCGGTATCCAGCAGCTCGCGGATGGCGGCGATGGCATAGGTGCAGGGCTCGGGGTCGCCGGGACCGTTGGACAGGAACACCCCGTCGGGGGCCAGCTTGAGCACCTCGGCCGCCGGCGTCAGGGCCGGCACCACGGTGACCCGGCAGCCGCGGTCCACCAGCATGCGCAGGATGTTGCGCTTGACCCCGAAGTCGTAGGCCACCACGTGGTGCGGCAGGGCCTGGTCCAGGTGTGCCGGCGCCGGCGGCAGGCCCGCCTCCAGGGTCCAGGTCCCCTGGGCCCACTCGTAGGGCATGTGGGTGGTGACCTCCCGTGCCAGGTCCATGCCCTCGAGGCCGGGAAAGCCACGCGCGGCGGCCAGGGCCGCGTGCTCGTCGATGCCCTCGCCGGCCAGGATGCAGCCGTTCTGGGCCCCCTCCTCGCGCAGGATCCGGGTCAGGCGCCGGGTGTCGATGCCGGCGATGGCCACCACCTGCTGGCGCTCCAGCCAGGCCGGCAGCGGCTCGCGGCTGCGCCAGCTCGACGGGCGCACCGGCAGGTCGCGGATCACCAGGCCGGCGGCATGCACGCGGGAGGACTCCTCGTCCTCCGGCGTGGTGCCGGTGTTGCCGATGTGGGGGTAGGTGAGGGTGACGATCTGGCGGGCGTAGGAGGGATCGGTGAGGATCTCCTGGTAGCCGGTGATGGCGGTGTTGAACACCACCTCGCCCACGGCCTGCCCGGAAACGCCGATCCCGACACCGTGGAAGACGGCGCCGTTTTCCAGGGCGAGCAGGGCCGGTTTCGTCAACGAAGCCTCCACACGGGGCGCGCGTGCAAAAAACGGGAGGCATCCCGGGGGAAGCTCCCGTCTCTAGAACTGGCGCGGCCGGAAAAAGTTTTCGGACCGGGGGAATTGTAACCGAGCCCGGCGGCGGTGGCCAGACCGCGGCGCGACTACTCCCGCAGGCCGAGCACGTCCTGCATGTCGTAGACCCCGGGCGGGCGGTCCATGAGCCACAGCGCCGCCCGCACCGCGCCGGTGGCGAAGGTCATGCGCGAGGAGGCCTTGTGGGTGATCTCCACCCGCTCGCCGGCGCCGGCGAACATCACGGTGTGCTCGCCCACGATGTCGCCGGCGCGGATGGTGGAAAAGCCGATGGTGCGCCGGTCGCGCTCGCCGGTGTGGCCGTGGCGGCCGTACACCGCGCACTCCTGCAGGTCCCGGCCCAGGGTGCGGGCCACCGCCTCGCCCATGGCCAGGGCGGTGCCGGACGGGGCGTCCACCTTGTGCCGGTGATGGGCCTCGACGATCTCCACGTCCACCGTCTCGCCCAGGACCCGGGCGGCGGTCTCCAGCAGCTTGAGGCAGAGGTTGACGCCCACGCTCATGTTGGGGGCGAAGACGATGCCGATGTCGGCCCCGGCCTCGCGGATGGCCGCGCGCTGGGACTCGTCGAGGCCGGTGGTGCCGATGACCAGGCGCCGGCCGGCGGCCCGGCACGCGGCGAGGTGGGCCAGGGTGGCCTCGGGCAGGGTGAAGTCGATGAGCACGTCGAAGGACTCCGCTGCCGCGGCGGGGTCGTCGCCCACGGTCACGCCCAGCGGGCCCAGCCCCGCCAGCTCGCCGGCGTCGCGGCCCACCGCCCCGCTGCCCGGCCGGGCGAAGGCGGCGGCCAGCTCCGCCCCCCCGGCCTCGGCCACGGCCTGGATCAACGCCCGCCCCATGCGCCCGGCGGCGCCCGTCACTGCGATGCGAACCATGTGCTCTCCCCCTGGCTGCAAGGCGGCCTATTGTGGGCGGGCCCCGCCGCCGGTGCAAGACAGGGGGCTGGCTGCTGGGGGCTGGCTGCGGGGGCGGGGGGCTGGGTATAAACAAGGCCTCGAGGTTCTGCTGCATTTCACCCGGGGTACACCTTGCCCCGGCAGCCGGACCCCAGCCCCGCCGCGTGCCGGGGGTGCGCGGCCCTCCCGGCGGCCGGCAGCCTCGTCATCCCCTGCCCGTCATGTCCTCGAAGAACTTCTTCACGCCGTCGAGCCAGGAGGCGGCGCGGGGGCTGTGGTTGACGCCGTCGGCCTCCAGCGACTCCCCCAGCTCGCGCAGCAGCTCCTTCTGCCGCTTGGTCAGGTTGACCGGCGTCTCCACCACCACGCGGCAGATGAGGTCGCCGGCGGCACCGGAGCGCACCGACCTGACCCCCTTGCCGCGCAGGCGGAACAGCCGGCCGCTCTGGGTCTCCGGCGGCACCTTGAGCTTGACCCGCCCGTCCAGGGTGGGCACCTCCAGCTCGCCGCCCAGGGCGGCGGTGACCACCGACACCGGCACCTCGCAGTGGAGGTCGTCGCCCTCGCGCTGGAAGATGGGATGCGGCTTGACGCTGATGTGGACATAGAGATCGCCGGGCGGCCCGCCGTGCTCGCCCGCCTCGCCCTCGCCGGAGAGGCGGATGCGGTCGCCGCTGTCCACTCCCGCCGGCACCTTGACCGAGAGGGTCTTGTGCTTCTCCACCCGGCCGTGGCCGTAGCAGGCCGGGCAGGGATCGGAGATGATCTTGCCGGTGCCGTGGCAGCGGGGGCAGGTCTGCTGGAGCGAGAAGAAGCCCTGCTGCATGCGCACCTGGCCGTGGCCGCCGCAGGTGGAGCAGGTCACCGGCCGGGTCCCCTTGCGCGCGCCGCTGCCGCCGCACTCGTCGCACACCGCCAGGGTGGGGATGCGGATCTTGACCGTGGTGCCGCGCACCGCCTCCTCCAGGCTCAGCTCCAGGTTGTAGCGCAGGTCGCGGCCGCGGTAGGCGCGGGTGCCGCCGCGGGCCCCGGCACCGAAGATGTCGCCGAAGACGTCGCCGAAGATGTCGCTGAAGCTGGCGCCGGCGCCGAACCCGGCCCCGCCCATCCCCGCCGGGTCCACGCCGGCGTGGCCGAACTGGTCGTAGGCGGAGCGTTTCTGGGGATCGCTGAGGACCTCGTAGGCCTCCTTGGCCTCCTTGAACTTCTCCTCCGCGACCTTGTCGTCGGGGTTGCGGTCGGGGTGGTACTTCATGGCCAGGCGCTTGAAGGCCTTCTTGATCTCGGCCTCGCTGGCGTTGCGGGACACCCCGAGGATCTCGTAGTAATCGCGTTGCGCCATAGGAACTTCCGTTGCGGCGGTCGGCCGCCGCGCGCCATCGTGCTGCCCGTGTTACGCGCAAACACCGGCGGCGGGACGCCCCGCCGCCGGTGCCGCATGTGCCCGCCGCCGCGCGGCGCGGGACTCACTTCTTGTCGTCGTTGACCTCTTCGAACTCGGCGTCCACCACCTCGTCGCCGGCCTGGGCCTGGGCCTCGGAGCCGGCGGCGCCGGCCGCCCCGCCCTCGGCGCCCTTCTGGGCGTAGAGGCGCTCGGCCATCTTGGCCGAGGCATCGGTCAGTGCCTTGATGCCGGCCTCGATGGCGTCCTTGTCGTCGCCCTTCATGGCCTCCTCGAGCTTCTTGATGGCGGACTCGATGGCCTCCTTCTCCGATGCCTCCAGCTTGTCCCCCAGCTCCTCCATGGACTTGCGGGTGGCGTGGATGAGGCTGTCGGCCTGGTTGCGGGCGTTGACCAGCTCGTGGAACTTGCGGTCCTCCGCCGCGTGGGCCTCGGCGTCCTTGACCATGCGCTCGATCTCCTCCTCCGACAGGCCGCTGGAGGCCTTGATGACGATGGACTGCTCCTTGCCCGTGGCCTTGTCCTTGGCCGAGACGTGGAGGATGCCGTTGGCGTCGATGTCGAAGGTGACCTCGATCTGGGGCACCCCGCGCGGCGCCGGCGGGATGTCGGTGAGGTCGAACTTGCCCAGCGACTTGTTGGCGTCGGCCCGCTCGCGCTCACCCTGCAGCACGTGCACGGTCACCGCGGTCTGGTTGTCCTCGGCGGTGGAGAAGATCTGGGTCGCCTTGGTCGGGATGGTGGTGTTCTTCTCGATGAGCTTGGTCATCACCCCGCCCAGGGTCTCGATGCCCAGCGACAGCGGCGTGACGTCCAGCAGCAGCACGTCCTTGACCTCGCCCGAGAGCACGCCGCCCTGGATGGCCGCGCCGATGGCCACGGCCTCGTCGGGGTTGACGTCCTTGCGCGGCTCGCGGCCGAAGAAGTCCTTCACCGCCTCCTGCACCTTGGGCATGCGGGTCTGGCCGCCCACCAGGATCACGTCGTCGATGTCGGAGGTGGACAGGCCGGCGTCCTTGAGCGCCACCTTGCACGGCTCGATGGTGCGGGCGATGAGGTCCTCCACCAGCGATTCCAGCTTGGCCCGGGTCACCTTGATGTTGAGGTGCTTGGGCCCGCTGGCGTCGGCGGTGATGTAGGGCAGGTTGACCTCGGTCTGCTGGGCCGAGGACAGCTCGATCTTGGCCTTCTCCGCGGCCTCCTTCAGGCGCTGCATGGCCAGCGGGTCGCCGCGCAGGTCGATGCCCTGCTCCTTCTTGAACTCGTCGGCCAGGTAGTCGATGAGCCGCTTGTCGAAGTCCTCGCCGCCGAGGAAGGTGTCACCGTTGGTGGACAGCACCTCGATCTGGTGCTCGCCCTCGATCTCGGCGATCTCGATGATGGAGATGTCGAAGGTGCCGCCGCCCAGGTCGTACACCGCCACCTTGCGGTCGCCTTCCTTCTTGTCCAGGCCGAAGGCCAGCGCCGCCGCCGTGGGCTCGTTGATGATGCGCTTGACCTCGAGCCCGGCGATGCGCCCGGCGTCCTTGGTGGCCTGGCGCTGGGAGTCGTTGAAGTAGGCCGGCACCGTGATCACCGCCTCGGTGACCTCCTCGCCCAGGTAGGCCTCGGCGTCCTTCTTCAGCTTCATGAGCACCCGGGCCGAGATCTCCGGCGGCGCCATCTTCTTGCCGCTGACCTCGATCCAGGCGTCGCCGTTGTCCGCCTTGACGATGGTGTAGGGCACCATGTTGATGTCCTTCTGCACCTCGGCATCGTCGAACTTGCGGCCGATGAGGCGCTTGACGGCGAACAGGGTGTTCTTGGGGTTGGTCACGGCCTGGCGCTTGGCCGGCTGGCCCACCAGGATCTCGCCCTCGCCGGTGAAGGCCACGATGGAGGGCGTGGTGCGGTCACCCTCGGCGTTCTCGATGACGCGGGGCTTGCCCCCCTCCATCACCGCCACGCAGGAGTTGGTGGTGCCCAGGTCAATGCCGATGATTTTTCCCATGTTGCTGATTCTCCAGTTGTTTTCTCCCGCCTCCCGGGGCGGCTCCCAATGACGATTCTGTGTTACAGCGCCTAGATGGGGCCCGGTCCGGCCGAACTCAAGCCTGCTCGTCCACGCGGCCCCCGCCGCCTTCCTCCGGGGCCTTGGACACCACCACCATGGCCGGCCGGATGAGGCGGTCGTTGAGCGTGTAGCCCTTCTGCATCACGCTGAGCACGGTGTTGGGCGCGGTTTCCACGCTCTCCAGCATGCTCATGGCCTGGTGCAGCTCCGGGTCGAAGGGCTCGCCCACCGGGTTGATCTCCCGCACCCCGAACTTCTCCAGCACCTGGTGGAACATCTTCAGGGTGAGCTCGGTGCCCTCCTTGAGCTTGTGCACCGCCTCGTCGCCCTCGTCCACCTCGGCGATGGCCGACAGGCCCATCTCCAGGCTGTCCTTGACCGGGAGCAGCTCCTGGACGAACCGCTCCAGGGCGTACTTGCGGGCGTTGTCCAGCTCGCGCTCGGCCCGGCGGCGCTGGTTCTCCAGCTCCGCCTGGGCGCGCAGGAGCTGCTCCCAGTTCTCCTGGGCCCGGGCCTCGGCCGCCTCCAGCCGGCTGGCCAGGTCGTCCGCCCCTGTCTCCTCCGGGGCCGGCTCCACGGCCGCCCCGGCCTCGTGTTCTGCCACCGCTTCCGGACCCTGGGTCCGGTCCCGTCGTTCTTCGGACATGTGCCTGATTTCCCCTTGCAGCGGATTCTGCCTGCGGCCCCCGCGGCCCGTGGGGCCGCGGCGGAGCCCGATGTTCAGATAATGGGAGCCCTCACTCGGAAGACAAGGCCGCCCCCAGCAGCCGGGCCGTGACGTCCACGATGGGGATGACCCGGTCGTAGGCCATGCGGGTGGGCCCGATGACCCCCAGCACGCCCACCACCTGGTCCCCCACCCGGTAGGGCGAGGTCACCACGGAGCAGGAATCCAGCACCTCGTACCCCGACTCCTGGCCGATGAAGATCTGCACCCCCTCGGCATCGAGGGACTGGTCCAGCAGGTGCAGGATGTCGCGCTTGGTGTTGAAGGCCTCGAACAGCCGGCGCAGGCGCTCGATGTCGGCCATCTCCTGGTACTCCAGCAGGTGGTTCTGCCCCGCCAGCACGAAATCGTCGTCGCGGCGCCCCTCGAAGGCCCGGTCGGCCACCGCCAGCGCGGTTTCCATGATGCGCCCCATGTCGTCCCGGGCCCGGGCCATGGCCGCCGCCACCGCCTCGCGGATGCCGCGCAGGTCGCGGCCGGCGAACTCGCGGTTGATGTAGTTGGCCGCCGCCTCCAGCTCCGCCGCACTGTAGGTGCGCCCGGTGTGGATGATGCGGTTCTGCACCTCGGCGTTGTTGGTGACCAGGATCACCAGCACCCGGTTGCCCGACAGGGGCAGGAACTCCACCTGGCGCAGGGTCACCTGCTCCACCCGCGGCAGCATCACCACCCCCGCCAGCCGGGTGACGGCCGACAGCAGCGACGAGGCCGACTCGATGACCTCGGCCGGGGTCTCGGCGCGCTCGCCCAGCTCGCGCTTGAGGCGCGAGACCGTGGCCGGGCGCAGGGGCTTGACCGTGAGCAGGCTGTCCACGAACAGGCGGTAGCCGCGGGCCGTGGGCACCCGCCCGGCGGAGGTGTGGGGCGAGGCCACCAGCCCCAGCTCCTCCAGGTCCGCCATGACGTTGCGGATGGTGGCGGGACTGAGGTCCAGCTTGCTGTCGCGCGCCAGGGTGCGCGAGCCCACGGGCTGGCCCTCGCGGATGTAGCGCTCCACCAGCGTCTTGAGCAGGGTCTGGGCCCGCTCGCTGAGGCCGTGCTCCAGTTCTGTGGACGATCCCGCCATGATGCTCCCGCCGGCGTCCCGGCACTCGTGTTAGCACTCTATGTATTTGAGTGCTAAGGGTAAAGCTAACAACCCCCCTGGAGGGTGTCAAGGCGCGCCAATGGCAGCTCCGCGGGCTCCTGTGCTAACGTTGCCCCACCTGCGGCGGGGGGATGATGGCGAATACTTTCAAGACCCTGGGACTCATCGGCAAGTACGGCGACCCGGGCGTGGCGGACACGGTCCTCAGCCTGGGCCGGTTCCTGGCCGAGCGCGGCTGCCGGGTGCTGGTGGACGCCCACACCGCCGAGCTGCTGCCCGCCGGCACCGAGTTCGAGGCCGCGCCCCGCCGCCGGCTGGGGGAGGAGGCCGACCTGGCCGTCGTGGTGGGCGGCGACGGCAGCCTGCTCAACGCCGCGCGCAGCCTGGTCCCCCACGCCGTGCCCCTGCTGGGGGTCAACCTGGGCCGGCTGGGCTTCCTGGCGGACATCTCCCCCGAGGAGATGCTCCAGCGCCTGGGCGAGATCCTCGACGGCCGCTACCGCGAGGAGCACCGCCTGCTGCTGCACACCCGCATCGAGCACGAGGGCGAGATCGTCAGCGAGAGCGAGGCCTTCAACGACGTGGTGGTGCACAAGTGGGAAGTGGCGCGCATGATCGAGACCGAGACCTACGTGGACGGCCGCCTGCTGTCGGTGATGCGCTCCGACGGCCTCATCGTCTCCACCCCCACCGGCTCCACCGCCTACGCCCTGTCCGCGGGCGGGCCCATCCTCCACCCCACCCTCGATGCCATGGTGATGGTGCCCATCTGCCCCCATGCCATGAGCTTCCGGCCCATGGTGATCGCGGGCGACAGCGAGGTGGAGATCGTGGTGCGGGAGACCCCCCATTCCCACGCCCAGGTGACCTGCGACGGGCAGATCAACCTGGGCCTGGTCTCCGGCGACCGGGTCCGCATCCGCCGCCGCGACCAGGCCGTGCGCCTCATCCACCCCGAGGGTTACGATTACTTCGAGATCCTGCGCGCCAAGCTGAGCTGGGGCGGGTGAGGCCGGGCACCATGCTGATCCACGTGGACATTCGCAACCTCGCGGTGGTGGAGGCCCTGTCGCTGGAGCTTCAGCCCGGGCTCACCGTCCTCACCGGCGAGACCGGGGCCGGCAAGTCCATCCTCCTGGGCGCCCTGGGCCTGGCCCTGGGCGACCGCGCCGACTCCGGCCTCATCCGCCACGGCGCCGAGCGCGCCGAGGTGAGCGCCACCTTCGACCTGGCCGACGCCCCCGCCGCCCGCCACTGGCTCGCCGGCCGCGACCTGGAGGGGGACGAGGGGCTGTGCATCATCCGCCGGCTCCTCTCCCGCGGCAGTGCCTCGCGGGCCTTCATCAACGGCCGCCCCGCCACGCTGCAGGACCTGCGCGAGCTGGGCGGGCTGCTGGTGGACCTGCACGGCCAGCACGAGCACCAGTCGCTGCTGGGACGGCCCTTCCAGCGCGCCCTGCTGGACGACTATGCCGGCAACGGGCCGCGGCTGGCGGAGCTGGGTGGGGCCTGGCGGCGCTGGCAGGAGGCCGCCCGGCGCCTGGAGGCCCTGCGCGGGGCGGGCGCCGAGCGGGCCCGGCGGCTGGAGTTCCTGCGCTTCCAGATCGAGGAGCTGGAGCGCCTGGCCCCGGAGCCCGGCGAGGCCGCGGCCCTGGAGCAGGAACACCGGCGCCTGGCCCACGGGCGCCGGCTCCTGGAAGGGTGCCAGCGGCTGGCGCAGATCCTGGAGGGCGAGGACGAGACCTCCGCCGATGCCCTGCTGCGCCGGGCGGCGGTGGAGCTGGACGACATGGTCCAGGCGGACCCGGCCCTGGAGGAGCCGGCCGCCCTGCTGGAGCAGGCCACCATCGCCGTGGACGAGGCGGCGGGGGCCATCCGGCGTTACGCCGAGCGCCTGGACCTGGACCCGGCGCGGCTGGCCGAGGTGGAGCGGCGCCTGGACGCCCTGCTCACCCTGGCCCGCAAGCACCAGGTGGACCCCGACGAGCTGCCTGCCCTGCTGGAGCGCCTCCAGGCCGAGGCCGCCGAGCTGGACGGAGGCGAGGACCGGCTCCGGCACCTGGAGCGGGAGGCCGCGGAAGCCCGGGCCGCCTACGAGGAGGCCGCGCGCACGCTGCGCCGGCGGCGCCGGCAGGCCGGCGCCCGCCTGGCCCGGGCGGTGACCGCGGCCATGCAGGAGATGGGCATGGAGGGGGGCGTGTTCGAGGTGGCGGTGGAGCCGGCCGAGCCCGCCGCCCACGGTACCGAGCGGGTGGAGTTCCGGGTCGCCGCCAACCCCGGCCAGCCGCCGGGCCCGCTCAACCGCGTGGCCTCGGGCGGCGAGCTGTCGCGCATCAGCCTCGCGGTGCAGGTCATCGCCGCCGGCGACCAGGCCGTGCCCACCCTGGTGTTCGACGAGGTGGACGTGGGCATCGGCGGCCGGGTGGCGGAGATCGTGGGACAGCGCCTGCGCGAGCTGGGCGCCGCGCGCCAGGTCCTGTGCGTGACCCACCTGCCCCAGGTGGCCGCCCTGGGCCATCATCACCTGCAGGTGGAGAAGCGCACCGCCGAAGGCGCCACCCGCACCCGCATCCGGGCCCTGGACCGGGCCGAGCGGGTGGAGGAGATCGCCCGCATGCTGGGCGGCGTGGAGATCACCGAGCGCACCCGCTCCCATGCGCGCGAAATGATGGAGCGGGCCGGTACTGCAAGTGGCGAGCGGCCGGTGGCGAGCGGCGAGGAGACGCCCGCCGACGCCTGATATGGCCTACCGGCCCCTGCCCTTTTCCTTCTTCTGGCAGTCGGCGCAGATGCCGTAGATGTAGAGGGAGTGGTCGGTCATGTCGTAGCCGGCCTTCCTGGCGATGGCCCGCTGGCGTTCCTCGATGGTCTCGTCCATGAACTCGTCCACCCGCCCGCACTTGATGCAGAGGATGTGATCGTGGTGCTTGCCGTGGTCCAGCTCGAACACCGAGTGGCCGCCCTCGAAATGGTGGCGCCGCACCAGCCCCGCCGACTCGAACTGGGTGAGCACCCGGTACACCGTGGCCAGGCCCACGTCCTCGCCGGTTTCCATGAGGGCCTTGTACACGTCCTCGGCGCTCAGGTGGCGCAGCCGGCTCTTCTCCAGGATGTTGAGGATCTTGAGCCGCGGGAGGGTGGCCTTGAGGCCGGCTTTCTTGAGGTCCTGACTTTCCATCGCTCCGGTGGCGGTGCCCGGGGC
>JALSIK010000186.1 GCA_026990045.1 Chromatiales bacterium
GCAAGGCCAGGACCTGCGCGGTGTGCAGGATCTGTTTCTAGGGCGGCTGCGGGGCAGAATGACGGTGGAGCGTTCCAACGTGGAGGCGGCGCTGGTGGTCCTTGGCTGCGGAGAATGTGCTTACCGGGCGTTCGTCAGAGCCGGCGTGCGCGCGGATGATTTCGAACGACCGGCACACAGGCGTGTCGGATCGGAAAAGGAAATGGTGGTTGCGGTCGTCACACGGGTTATGGGGTGTGAGGGGCGGCGAATCGCGGACGCCCTGAGAAAAGCCAAGCAGGCACCCGCGCTTACGGAGATGGCGTGCTTGGCGGAGTGACGGAACGTCGATGCTGCCGGTACCGATATGGCCAAGTCCGGGACCATGCTACGGGATGCGGACTACCGGCAGATTGCGATGCGCTTACTCCGGTCTGCGTCTCGTGGCCCGGGCAACTGACCGGGCTTTGTGGCGCGCGGCGCGCTCGGCCTTCTTGCGGCGCACGAAGCGGATGACGTGCAGCCGCCACGCGAACCGCACCGCGGCGGCGCCCGCCGCCGCCGCCACCAGGCCCACCACCACCGAACCCAGCAACAGGGGCTGCCACACCAGTTCCAGCTCGGTGGCCAGCCAGTCCCAGGTGAGCTCGAAGGCCAGCGCCACCGGTTCCCGGCCCAGGATCCACGATCCCACCTCGTAGCAGAAGTAGAACAGCGGCGGTATGGTCACCGGGTTGGAGATCCACACCAGCACCACCGCCAGGGGCAGGTTGGCCCGGAACCCGATGGCGCAGGCCGCCGCCGGGATCATCTGGAAGGGCATGGGCATGAAGGCCCAGAACAGGCCGATGAAGGTGGCGCGCGTGACCGAGCGCCGGTTGAGGTGGAACAGGTCCGGGTCGTGGAGGAGGGTGCCGAAGATCCGGTTGAGGTGCCTGTGCTCCCGAATCGTCTTGTGTTCCGGCAGGTAGCGGCGGATGAACTTCTTCAACGGGTCTCCCACCCGGTGGCATGGTGCGTAAAAGGGGTATTATCGCGCAAAGGGGGACCGAAACAGAATGCGGACACGGATGTTGGCCCTGGCCCTGGGGCTGGCGACGCCGGCCTGGCTCCCGGCCCTGCCGCCGCCGGCCTGGGTGGGGGCGGGGGCGCTGTTGCTGCTGCCGGCCGCCCGCCGGCTGCCCCCGCGCCTGCGGCCCCTGGCCTGGTGCGCCGCCGGCCTGATCTACGCCCTGGTCCGCGCCCACCTGGCGCTGCCGCCGCCGTGGCTGGCGGCGGTGGAGGGGCGCGACGTGGTGGTGGAGGGCACCGTGGCCTCGCTGGTGGAACACGACGCCCGGGCCGCGCGCTTCGTGTTCCATGTCCGGCGCCTGGCCCGGGACGGGGCGTCCCGTCCCTGCGGCTGCCGCCTGCGCCTGGCCTGGTACGCCCGGCGCGGCGGCGCCCTCCCGCCCCTGGCCCCGGGCCAGCGCTGGCGGCTCACCGTGCGCCTCAAGCGGCCGCGGGGGTTCGCCAATCCCGGCGGCTTCGACTACGGGGCGTGGCTGCTGCAGCGCCGCATCGACGCCACCGGCTACGTGCGGCTCCGGCCGGCGCCGCAGATGCTGGGCCGGGCCGGCGGCGGGCTCCACGCCCTGCGCGGGGCGCTGCTGGCGCGCCTGCGGGCGGCGCTGGACGGGCGGCCGGCGGGAGGCCTGGTGGCGGCCCTGGCGCTGGGGGAGCGCAGCGGCATCACCGCGCACCAGTGGGAGGTGCTGCGGCGCACCGGCACCAGCCACCTGGTGGCCATCTCCGGGCTCCACGTGGGGCTGGTGGCGGGGCTGGCCTTCTTCCTGGCCCGCCGCCTGTGGACCCTGGTGCCGGGCCCGGCCCGGTACGTCCCGGCGCCGCGGGCGGGGGCGGTGGCGGGACTGGCCGCCGCGGCCGCCTATGCCGCCCTGGCCGGGTTCTCGGTCCCCACCCAGCGGGCCCTGGTGATGGTGGCCGTGGCCATGGCCATGCTGTTTGCCCAGCGGCGGGCGGCGGCGGCCGACGGCCTCCTGCTGGCCCTGGTGGCGGTGCTGGTGCTGGATCCCCTGGCGGTGCTGGGCGCGGGGTTCTGGCTGTCCTTCGGCGCGGTGGCGGTGATCCTGTGGGCGGCCGCCGGGCGCCGGCCGGGCCGGGGCTGGCGGGGGCGGGCGGCGGCGGCGCTGCATTTGCAGGGGGCGGTGGCCCTGGGGCTGGTGCCCCTGACGCTGCTGTGGTTCGGGCAGGCGGCCCTGGTCGCGCCCCTGGCCAACCTGTTCGCCATTCCCGCCGTGGGCCTGGCGGCGGTGCCCCTGGTCCTGGGCGGCACCGCCTGCCTGGGGGCCGGGCTGGAGGCGGCGGGGGGCGGTCTCCTGGGGGCGGCGGCGTGGCTGCTGGACCAGGTCGTGGCCGTGCTGGCGGCCCTGGCGGCCTGGGACGCCGGCCAGTGGCAGGCCCCGGCGCCGGGACCCGTGGCGCTGGTCCTGGGCGCGGCCGGCGCGGCCCTGCTGCTGGCGCCCCGCGGCCTGCCGGGGCGGTGGCTGGGGCTGGTGCTGCTGTTGCCGCTGCTGGCGCCCCAGCCGCCGCGGCCCGGGCCGGGCGGCTTCCGGCTGGCGGTGCTGGACGTGGGGCAGGGCCTGGCGGCGGTGGTGGAGACGCATCGCCGGGTGCTGGTGTTCGACGCCGGGGCGCGCTTTTCCGCCCGCTTCGACGCGGGCACGGCGGTGGTGGCCCCCTACCTGCGGGCCCGCGGCTGGCGCGCCGTGGACCTGCTGGTCATCAGCCACGGCGACGGCGATCACGCGGGCGGGGCGCCGGGCCTGGCCCGGGCGCTGCCCGTGCGCCGGGTCCTGGCCTCGGAGCCGTGGCGCGGCGCCGGCCTCGCGGCGCGGCCCTGCGCCGCCGGCCAGGCCTGGACCTGGGACGGGGTCCGGTTCCGGATGCTGGGGCCCGAAGGGCGGGGCGGGCGGCGCAACGACCGCTCCTGCGTCCTGCGCGTGGAGGGCGCGGCCCACAGCGCGCTGCTGCCCGGGGACATCGAGGCCGGAAGCGAGTACCGGCTGGTGGCGCGCGCCGGGGACCGGCTGGCCAGCGAGGTGCTGGTGGCGCCCCACCACGGCAGCCGCACCTCCTCCACGCCCCGCTTCGTCGCCGCGGTGGCCCCGAAGGTGGTGGTATTCCCCGCCGGCTGGC
>JALSIK010000187.1 GCA_026990045.1 Chromatiales bacterium
GCTGGGATCAGTCGGCGCATGGCGGCTTCCGTTCAAAGCGGCATACGATACCACAGGGCCGCACCGGCGGCGGGCGACCCGCCGCGCGTTTCCCGCGCCCGCCGCGAGTTGTTAAACTAGCAGGATGTTGAAAAAGGCCGTCCTGGCCTTTCTCAACGCGCCGAACCCGGCACGGGTCCGGGTTCGGCTACGCCAAATCAAGCGCGCAAGCGCTCGATTTGCGAGCGGGGCATCCCTGCCCCGCCGGCGACGGACCGGCGCCGCCGTTCAAACCGCAGGCCGCGCACGCGGTACAGGAGACGCCCCGCTTGGGCCACGACCGAGAGCAGAACCCGCCCGGCGCCCTCAGCTACCGCGACGCCGGCGTGGACATCGATGCCGGCAACGCGCTGGTGGAGCGCATCAAGCCCCATGCCCGGCGCACGGCCCGGCCCGAGGTGCTGGCCGGGCCGGGCGGCTTCGGCGCCCTGTTCGCGCTGGACACCGCGCGCTGGCGCGAGCCGGTGCTGGTGGCCGGCACCGACGGCGTCGGCACCAAGCTGAAGCTGGCCATCGCCTCGGGCCGCCACGACACCATCGGCATCGACCTGGTGGCCATGTGCGTCAACGACCTGGTGGTGCAGGGCGCCGAGCCGCTGTTCTTCCTCGACTACTACGCCACCGGCCGGCTCGACGTGGACACGGCCGAGGCGGTGGTGCGCGGCATCGCCGACGGCTGTGCCGAGGCCGGCGCCGCCCTCATCGGCGGCGAGACCGCGGAGATGCCCGGGCTGTATGCCGGCGGCGATTACGACCTGGCCGGCTTCTGCGTGGGCGTGGTGGAGCGCGACCGCATCATCGACGGCAGCCGGGTGGCCGCGGGCGACGTGCTCATCGGCCTTGCGGCCAGCGGCCCCCACTCCAACGGCTACTCGCTGATCCGCAAGATCCTGGATCGCACGGGCACGGACCTGCACGCCTCCTTCGACGGCGCCACCCTGCTGGAACGCCTGCTGGCGCCCACCCGCATCTACGTCCGGCCGCTGCTGGCGCTGCTGGAGCAGGTGGAGGTCCATGCCCTGGCCCACATCACCGGCGGCGGCCTGCTGGAAAACGTACCGCGGGTGCTGCCCGCCGGCCTGGGCGCGCGGGTGGACCCGGCGCACTGGGAGTGGCCGGCCGTGTTCCGCTGGCTGCAGGAGGCGGGCGGCGTGGACACGCGCGAGATGTACCGCACCTTCAACTGCGGCATCGGCATGGTGGTCATCACCGCCGCCGCGGACGCCGACCGCGCCATGACCCTGCTCCAGGCCGCCGGGGAGACGTGCTTCGTCATGGGCGAGGTCACCGCCGGCAGCGGCGTGGACATCGCCGGCCTCTGATCCCCTGCCATGGCCGGGAGCCCGCTGCCCATCGCCGTGCTCATCTCGGGCAACGGGTCCAACCTGCAGGCCATCATCGACGCCATCGCCCGCGGCGAGGTGCCGGCGGTCATCACCCTGGTGGTGAGCAACAACGCCGACGCCTACGGCCTGGAGCGCGCGCGCCGGGCCGGCCTCCCCGTCCGGGTGCTGGATCACCGCGACTGGCCGGATCGCGAGAGCTACGACCGCGCCCTCATGGAGGCCATCGACGCCAGCGGTGCGCGGCTGGTGGTGCTGGCGGGCTTCATGCGCATCCTGTCGGACCCCTTCGTCGAGCACTACCGCGGCCGCCTGTTGAACATTCATCCTTCCCTGCTGCCCAGGTACAAGGGCCTCGACACCCATGCCCGGGTCCTGGCCGCCGGCGAACGGGAGCACGGCGCCTCGGTGCACTTCGTCACCCCGGCACTGGACGACGGGCCGGTGATCGTGCAGGCGCCGGTGCCCGTGCGCCCCGGCGACACACCCGAGACCCTGGCCCAACGGGTGCACCAGGTGGAACATGTGATCTATCCGCTGGCCGTCAAGTGGTTCGCCGAGGGACGCCTCGGCATGGATCCCGAAGGCAACAAGGTGCTGTGGGACGGCCGGCCCCTGGACCATCCCCGCCAGGTGCGGGTGGAGTCGGTGTGGGCCGCCTGATCCTCCTGCTGCTGCCGCTGCTGGCCACACCGCCGGCGGCCGCCTGCCCCGGCCTCGCCCCCTTCACCGCGCGCTACGCCGTGATCAAGAGCGGCTTCACCCTGGGCCATGCCCAGCGCCGCTTCACACCGGGGGCCGGCCGCGATGCGAGCCTGGTCTCCACGACCCGGGCCGCGCGCGGCCTGCGCTGGCTGATCCCGGACCGCATCGTCGAGCGCAGCCGGGTGCGGTGCGACGGCGGCCTGCGTCCCCTGGCCTACCGCTACGACCGCCAGGGCGGGCGCAAGGAGGAGCACTACGCCCTGGACTTCGACTGGCGGGCCGGGGTGGTGTACTACCGCCACGACGGCCGCCAGTACCCGCTGGTGCCGGACACCCATGACCTGCTGAGCTTCCAGCTCGCCCTCATGCGCGGGCTCAAGGACGGCCGCCGACGCTTCACCTGGCACATCATGCTCAAGGACGGCCCGCGCCGGTACCACCTGCACCGGGCGGGCACCGAGGTGATGACCTTCTCCCACGGGCCGGTGGAAGTGGTGCGGGTGGTGCAGGAGGGCGGGCGCGACGGGGAGCAGTTCACCTTCTGGTGCGCGCCGGCGCTGGACTACGTGCCCCTGCGCATCGTCCAGCGCAAGCGCGGGCGCGTGACCGAGCTGCGCCTGGAACGGCTCAACGGCCGGGAATTCGTGCCGCTGGCGGAAGACGACGACGAAGGCGACTGAGCACGAACGGCAGTGCCGGAAACGCGCCCGGCCGCAATACCCCGCCATTGCCCGACCCCTGCATCGCACAGGCTCGCCGTCCGGCCCGGGCCCTCATGGGTGCCCTGCGTCCCCCGCGCCCCGGGCTCGAAGCATTGAATGATTCAAACGCGGGGAGCCGGCTCCAGGAACACACCCCGCGCCTGCCGACGGCCCGGTCGCCGCCGCCCCCTGCCGCGCGGAGCCGCCTGGCCGCTCAGGCCCGCGGCAGGGTGACCCCGCGCTGGCCCTGGTACTTGCCGCCGCGGTCGCGGTAGGAGGTCTCGCACACCTCGTCGGACTCGAAGAACAGCACCTGGGCCACGCCCTCGTTGGCGTAGATCTTGGCCGGCAGCGGGGTGGTGTTGGAGAACTCCAGGGT
>JALSIK010000188.1 GCA_026990045.1 Chromatiales bacterium
CTATTTCGGAACCTGGCGCAGTGACCCCATCGAGACCCTGCTCTATCTCGCGTTCCTGGTGGTGCTGCCGCTGTACCTGCATTCCATGCTGCGCCAGCTCCGCCGCGCGCGCGAGGAGGCCGACCGCGCCAACCGGGCCAAGAGCGAGTTCCTGGCCACCATGAGCCACGAGATCCGCACGCCCATGAGCGGCGTCATCGGCATGGCCCGCCTGCTCAGCCGCTCGCGGCTGGGACCGGAGCAGACCGAGTACGTCAACGCCCTGGTGGAGGCCGCCAACGCCCTGCACGCCCTCATCGACGACGTGCTCGACCTGTCCAAGATCGAGGCCGGCAAGCTGAGGCTGGACGCCGCCCCGTTCCCCCTGGAACCCGCAGTCCACGCGGTGGCGGTGATGTTCGCGCCCAATGCCAATGCCAACGGCACCGAGTTGCTCGCCTGGATCGACCCGCGCCTGCCGCGCACGGTGCGGGGCGACGCCGCCCGGCTGCGCCAGATCCTGCTCAACCTGGTGAGCAACGCGGTCAAGTTCTGCCGCGGCGGTGAGATCCTGCTCAGCGTGACGCCGGGGGAGCGGGACGGCCGCATCCGCTTCGAGGTGGCCGACACCGGGCCCGGCATCCCGCCCGAGCGCCTGGCCCGTATCTTCGAGCCTTTCTACCAGGGCGAGGTGCCGGCCGGCGGACCCACGGGCACCGGCCTGGGCACCACCATCTCGCGGCGGCTGGTGGAGCTCATGGGCGGCGAGATCGCGGTGGACAGCTGCGTGGGCGAGGGCGCCCGCTTCCACTTCGAGCTGCCGCTGCCGGCCGCCGGCGCACCGGTCCAGGCCGCCGCCTGCCGGGCCGCAACACGGGTGTGGGTGGTCGATCCCCGCCCCGCCGGCCGCCGCATCCTGGCCGGCTACCTGGACCACCTGGGGGCCGAGACCCTGGCCGTGGCGGCGGTGGAGGAGCTGCCGGCGCGGCCGCCGGACCCCGACCTGGTACTGGTGGCCGATGCCCTCGACGCGGACCCGGCGACGGAGGCGATCCAGCACCTGCGCCGGGTGCTGGCGCCGGGCACCCGGCTGGTCCACCTCACCTACCTGGGCCGGCTGGAACAGGCCCGGACCCGGGCCCCGGCCTGCGACGCGCGGCTGGTGCGCCCGGTGCGGCTGGACGACCTGCGCCGGCTCCTGGATCCGGCGCCGGCCGCGGAACCCCGCGCCCCGTCACCGGCCCCGGCGGCGCGGCGCATCCTGGTGGCGGAAGACAGCGACATCAACGCCCGTGTGCTCATGGCCTTCCTCGAGGAGGCCGGCCACCGCGTGACGCGGGTGCGCAACGGCACCGAGGCCCTGGCGGCACTGGCCAGCGAGCCCTACGACCTGGTCTTCATGGACATGCGCATGCCGGAGATGGACGGGCTGGAGGCCACCCGCCGCTGGCGCCGCACCGAGTCCGGCCCGCGCCTGCCCATCGTGGCCCTCACCGCCAACGCCACCCCCGAGGACAAAAGCCGCTGCCTCGACGCCGGCATGGACGGCTTCCTCACCAAGCCGGTGAGCCCCGAGCGCGTGCTGGAGACCCTGGAACGGTTGGCCCCCGCGCGCACCGCGGAGGCGGCGGTGCCGTGAGCGGGACGGCCGGCGGCGATCCCCGCGCACTGCGCCGCCAGCTCCGGGCCTACATCGCGCGCGCGCGGGAGAACGAACGCAAGCTGAACCGGCTGCAGGACTTCGAGCTGCAGCTCGTGAGCACGGCCGGGCTGGACCGCCTGCTGGAGCTGATACTCACGGTCTATCCGCGCAACACCGGTCTCGACCAGGCGGCCCTGGTCCTGTTCGACCCCGGCGACGAGTGGCGCCACTATCTGGCCGAGAGCGGCCGGCCGGTGCCCGCCGGCCTGCATCTCGAGCGCAGCGAACCGGCGTCCCTGCCGCGCGCACCCTGGCTGGGCGCCTGCGGTGACGGGGCCCCGCCGCTGGTGCGGGAGGCGCTGGCCGGTCCCTGTGCCTCCGCCGCGCTGCTGCCCCTGCGCCGCGAGGACCGGACCCTGGGCGCCCTGGTGCTGGCCAGCCGCGATCCGGCGCGCTACCCCGCGGGCAGCGGCAGTGCCTTCCTCGAACGGCTGGCGGCCTTCGTCGCGGTGAGCCTGGAGAACGCGCTCAACCACGAGCGGGTCAAGCGGCTGGGACTGCTGGATCCCCTCACCGGGGCCTACAACCGGCGCTACTTCGAGCAGCGGCTGGCCGAGGAGTGCCGCCGCAGCGCCCGCACCGGCCAGCCCCTGTCGTGCCTGTTCCTGGACCTGGACCACTTCAAGCGCATCAACGACACCCGCGGCCACGCCGCCGGCGACGCGGTGCTGCGCGCCGCCGCCGCCACCATCCGCGGGCAGCTGCGCGACAGCGACGTGCTGGCCCGTTACGGGGGCGAGGAGTTCGTGGTCCTGCTGGTGGACACCGGCAGCGTCCTGGCGGTGGAGATCGCCCAGCGCATCCGCCGCGCGGTGGCGGCGTCCCCGGTGAGCCTGGACCGGGATCCGCCCGTCGCGGTGACCCTCTCGGCCGGCGTCGCCACCGCCGCCGGTGACGTTTCCAGGGATGCGGAACGGCTGCTGCGCCGGGCCGATGCCGCCCTCTACCGGGCCAAGGCGACGGGCCGAGACCGGGTGGCGGTGGCCGGCGACCCATGAGGGCCGGCCCCCTGCCCTGGCGCGATCCCTTGCTGTGGCTGGCGCTGGCCGCCCCGCTCCCGCTGTGGGCGGCGCTGGCCTGGCACGGCGGCGCCGCGGGACCGGCCTGGATCGCAGAGCACCCCGGCCGCTTCGTCCTGCTGGTGCTGGCCTACCCGGTGCTGGAGGAGATCGTCTTTCGCGGCATGATCCAGGACTGGCTCCTGGGCCGCCTGCCGCCGCGGCGGGTCCTGGGCATCAGCACCGCCAACGCCACCGCCTCCCTGCTGTTCGCCCTGGCCCATCTTCCGGCCCATCCCCCACTGTGGGCAGCGGCGGTGTTCGTGCCCTCGCTCGTCTACGGCTTCTTCTACGAGCACACCCGCGCGCTGGCCGCGCCGGTGCTGCTGCACGTGTGGTACAACCTGGGCTGGTTCACCCTGTTCGGGGCGTGAGGGTCGCGCGCCTTTGGCGCGCGACGGAACTGGGGTCTGGGTTCTGGCCG
>JALSIK010000189.1 GCA_026990045.1 Chromatiales bacterium
CTCGTCCCTCGGCTCTGGCATCCTGCTTCGCTCTACCTCCTACATCCCTGTAGTCGTCGGCCCTGTCCCGTGGCCACCTGATCACGCCCCGGCCAGAAGCGCCTCCACCTCTTTCCGATCAGCGCGCTTCATGGGCTTGCCGTCCACGGGACTCAGCGGCGCCTGACGGGAACCGTCGAGGGGAAAGACCACCACCTCCAACGGCGTGTCCTCGGCCAGGAAGCGGTACAGGGGCAGGGTCTGGTAGCGGTCAGCGCCGAAGCGCAGGCGTTTCTCGCCGGTTTCGAAGGGGATGCCCCGCTCGATCAGGAACAGATCGATCTCTTCGGGGGTGCCCGCATACAGGTGCAGGCTGACCACCGAGTGTTCGTCGGCCGTGCCGCGCAGCACGCTGCCCACCAGCCGCGGCCGGAAATCGGCGAAGAACCGCATGGCCTCCAGCGCCACCTCGCGCAGGCGGCGCAGGGCGCGGGGCTGGCTGTCGGCGCGGAAGATCCGCTGATGGGTCACCAGGGCCAGCTCGATCTCCGCATTGCTGGGCATGTTGCGGGTGTCCACGGCACCGAGCCGCTCGGCGGCCTTGCGCTTGGCGGCATAGAAGTCGCGGGTGCCGGACTCGAGCAGGATGCGCGCGGCCTCCTGGGCGAGGCGTTCACGCATCTGGCGTTCGCGGGTGTGGCGGGCTCCGGTCATTTCTGAACTCCTCTCGGGACCGTCAGCTTTACCTGGTCATTGCATGAATTCCGGCCACGGCAGGCGGGGATTGTGTCGCCGGATGCAGGCCTGCGGGCCCGGAATCCGCTCGCGCTTCATCCAGACTACGTGTCCGCGGGGACCGCAGGCAACCTCAAAACAGCTCTTCGGTGATGTCGCCCACCGGCCTGCCCGTACTCCCGTCGCTCGCCACCGGGGGTGACGCCTCCACCTCGGCCTCGCGGGTCGGCACGTGATCCACTCGGAAATACTCGAACAGGGTCTCCGGGCTGTCGGCATTGGCCAGTTCGCCGGTGCGGGCATCGATGCGCACCGAAACGATGCCCGGCGGCTGCTCCAGGGGGATTTCCGGCGTGTCGCGCAACGCCGCGCCCATGTAGCTGATCCACATGGGCAGGGCGGCGCGGGCGCCGGTTTCCTTGCTGCCCAGGGGCCGCGGCTCGTCGAAACCGACCCAGGCGATGGTCACCAGGGCCGGGTTGAAGCCGGCGAACCAGGCATCGCGCTGGTCGTTGGTGGTGCCGGTCTTGCCGGCCAGATCCGCACGGCGCAGCACCATGGCACGGCGGCCGGTGCCGAAACGGATCACGTCGCGCAGCATGGTGTTCATGATAAAGGCCACCTGGGGCGAAAGGACCCGCGGGGCGTAATCGGGCTGGCTTGGCCCCTGCAGCACCTGCTCCCGTTCCTCGGGGGGCATGGCCGCAAGCTGCGCCTCGGCCGCCTCGCGCCGCGCCGCGTCGGCCGCGGCCCGGGCCTCTTGCGCGGCCAGCGCCTCGGGCGAGGGTTCGGGCTCGGACTCGCCCGCCTCAAGCCGGGCCTGCGCAGCTTCCTGCGCCTGGCGGGCCCGCTCCTCCTCGGCATCGGCGCAGGTCGCACAGACCGTGCGCGGGCGGGTCAGCATCACCACCTTCCCCTGGCTGTCGAGCACGTGGTCGATGAGCCACGGCGTGATCCGGTAACCGCCGTTGGCGAACACCGCATAGCCGCGGGCCAGTTCCAGGGGCGTCAGCTCGCCGCTGCCCAGGGCCAGGGAGAGATCCCGGCGCAGGCTCTCGTTGCGGAAACCGAAACGGCGCACGTAGCGCACCGCATAACCGATCCCGATGTCCCGCAGCAGGCGGATGGAGACCAGGTTGCGGGACTTGACCAGCGCCAGGCGCAGGCGCGTGGGGCCATAGAAATGGCCGCTGTAGTTCTCGGGCCGCCAAGTGTCCTCGAGCCCCGGCGCCTCGAACACCACCGGCGCGTCGTTGATGATACTGGCCGCCGTGTAGCCCTTGTCCAGCGCCGCACTGTAGATGAAGGGCTTGAAGACCGAGCCGGGCTGGCGCCGCGCCTGGGTGACGCGGTTGAACTTGCTGTCGTAGTAATCGAACCCCCCCACCAGGGCATCGATGCGCCCGTCCTGCGGCTCCAGGGAGATCAGGGCGCCGGCCACGGCGGGTTTCTTGGCCAGCCAGCTGCAGCCGCGCCCGGCACGGGCCACGTAGACGATGTCCCCCTCGCGCAGAATCTCGTCGGCCCGCTCCGGTTCCGGACCGAGATGGTTGTCGTCCACGTAGCGGCGGGCCCAGGAGAGCTTCGACCAGGGCAGCCAGGCCACCCGGCCGTCGGCGGTCCAGGCCCAGGCCGCCTGCTCCTCCAGGGCGAAGATCACCGCCGGTTCGAGATTGCCGCTGGGCCGGTAGTCGGCCAGCGCCGCCGCCCAGTGCGCCATGTCGTCGCTGTCGGCCTCGGCCAGCGGCGCCACGTGCCCTTCGACGCCACGATAGCCGTGGCGGCGATCGTAGGCCAGCAGATCGTTGCGCAGGGCGGTATTGGCGGCCCGCTGGCGGGCCGCGTCGATGGTGGTGTAGACCTGATAGCCCTCGGTGTAGGCGGCGTTGCCGAAGCGGCGGACCATCTCGGTGCGCACCATCTCGGCCACGTAGGGCGCTTCCAGGTCCACTTCCAGGCCGTGCACCCTGGCATGCACCGGGTCGGCCAGGGCTGCCCGGTACTCCTCCTCGCTGATGTACCCCAGGCTGCGCATGCGGCCCAGCACGTAGTCGCGCCGCAGGCGGGCCCGCTCGGGATTGACCACCGGATTGTAGCGGGACGGGGCCTTGGGCAGACCGGCGATCATGGCCATCTCCGGCAGGGTCAGCTCCGCCGGGCGCTTGCCGTAGTAGACCTGGGCGGCGGCGGCAAAGCCGTAGGCCCGCTTGCCCAGGTAGATCTTGTTCAGGTACAGCTCGAGGATCTGGGGCTTGGTGAGTTCACCTTCGATCTTCAGCGCCAGCAGGATCTCGTTGAGCTTGCGCAGATAGGTCTTCTCGCGGCTGAGGAAGAAGTTGCGGGCCACCTGCATGGTAATGGTGCTGCCACCCTGGCCCTTGCGCCCGGTGCGGATCAGGTTCAGGGCCGCCCGCAGCAGGCCCTGGTAGTCGACGCCCGGGTGCTCG
>JALSIK010000190.1 GCA_026990045.1 Chromatiales bacterium
CCACGGCTGCTCGCTGCACCGGGGCCGGGTGGGCCATGACGTGTGGTGTCGCGACCTGGCCGCCCTGCTGGACCATGCGGGCATCGGGCGCCCGGTGCTGCTGGGTCACAGCCTGGGCGCCCAGCTCGCCCTGGTCTTCGCCCACCGCCACCCGGAGGCGGTGGCCGGTCTCATCCTCATCGACCCGGTGTTTCCCGAGGCCCTGGCCGGACCGCTGGCCGCCGCCCGGCGCCTGCGCTGGCTGCTCACCGGGGCCATCGCCCTGGTGCGCCTGGCCAACGCCCTGGGCCTGCGCCGGCGGCGGTTGCCCCGGCGCGACCTGTGGGCGCTGGACGAGGCCACCCGCGCGCGGCTGGCGGCGGAGCCGGGGCGCCGCATCGCCGATCTCTACATGTCGCCCTGGGCCGACCTGCGCTACATCCCCCTGGCGGTGTACCTGCAGGAGCTGCGCGAGGTCACCCGCCCGCTGCCGGCGCCGGAGGCCATCACCGTGCCGGTGCGGGTGCTGCTCTCGGCCGGGGCCAGCACCTCCGAGACCCGGACGGTGGAGGCCATCGTGGGCCGGTTTCCCCGCGTGGGCGTGACCCGCATCGCGGCCGACCACTGGATGCTCACCGAGCGCCCGGCGGAGACCCGCGCCGCCATCGAGCGCCATTGCGAGGAGCTGGCCGGCGGTGGCGGGGACGGCTGACCGGGCGCGGCCGGCGCGGCTGTTCGCCTACGGCACCCTCATGGAAGCGGCGGTGCTGCGCGCGGTGCTGGGCCGCCTGCCGCCGCGCCGGCCGGCGGTGCTGGCCGGCTTTCGCCGCTGCCGCCTGCACGGGGCCCCCTGGCCCGGGCTCGTGCGCGAGGAGGGTGCCCTCACCCGGGGCCTGCTGCTGGAGCGCCTGCGCCCCGGCGACTGGCGGCGGCTGGACCGCTACGAGGGCCCGGACTACGTGCGCTGCACGGTCAGGGTCCGGGACGACCGCGGCCGGATGCTGGCCGCCCAGGTCTACCTGCCGGCGCCGGGGGTGAAGTGCCGCCGGTGATCCCCGGCGGGACATTGAAAAAGCCCGTCCTGGTCTTTCTCGATACGCCCAATCAAGCGGTTATGCGCCAGCTCCCGGGCGGGGCCTCGCTGCCCCGCCTTGTCGGGTTGTTTTCCAACAGCCTCCCAGGGCAGTGACACATTGTCCGTCGCACCAGATTTAGCTAAGCTTAGCTAATATATCGGCAGACAAGATGGAACCTTTCCAGATGGTCAAGCAAGTCAACATGCACGAAGCCAAGTCCCGGTTGTCCGAATTGGGCGAGCGGGTCTGGAGGGGCGAACGCATCGTCATCGCCAGGGCCGGCAAGCCCTATCTGGATCTGCTGCCCCACAGGGGGCCGCGCAAGCCCCGGCGGCCGGGGCGGCTCAAGGGGCGGATCCGCATGGCCCCCGATTTCACCGAGACCCCCACGGAGCTGCTGGACGGGTTCGAAGGCCACGGATGAGACGGCTGTTGCTCGACACTCACGTCCTGTTGTGGTGGCTGGCCGATGATCCCCGTCTGGGTTCCCGGGCCCGCCGGCTGGTGGCCGACGAACGCAACGCGGTGTTCGTGAGTGCCACCAGTGCCTGGGAAATCTCCATCAAGGCCGCGCTGGGCAGACTCGAGGTGCCCCCGGACCTGGATGAAATCGTTCTGGATGAGGGGTTCGATGTCCTGCCCGTCAGTTTCTTTCACGGGCTGCGGGCCGGCGCCCTGCCGCCCGTCCACCGTGATCCCTTCGATCGCATGCTCATTGCCCAGGCGCAGGCCGAGGGATTGGAGCTGATGACGACCGACGGATTGATGCGCGAATACGGTGTCAAGATCGTCGATGCCGCGTGTTGACCTGAATGTTGCATAATTTTCCTCCCTGCGGGGTGAATGGCTCAGGGGGAAATCTGTCCGGGCAAGAAAAAACTCGTGTTCCGATCCCCTCACCCTGTCCCTCTCCCGGCGGGAGAGGGGACCGTCTTTTCGCCCAGCGGGGGGCTCCGCCGCCACCGGTTCTTCCCTCCCCCTCTCCCCCGCATCGCGGGGGAGAGAGGGCCGGGGTGAGGGGGTGGGCACCGGGCGGATTCCCCGCACGTCACGGCCGACGAGCGCGTTCCTCGATGTCACCCTGGGTGGCGTCCAGCAGACCCTCGATGACCCCGTTCCAGGCCGCGGCCAGGTTGTCCAGGCGGTAGCCCCCGCCGCCCAGGGCCACCAGCCGGCCGCCGGCGGTCTCCTCCGCCAGGGCGGCCAGCCGCGCCGCCACGTGCCGGTGGAAGGCGGCGGTGAGCCGCAGGTGCGTGATGGGGTCGCCGGCCAGGCTGTCGGCGCCGCACTGGAGCAGGTAGAACTCCGGGCGCGCCGCGCGCAGGAACTCCTCCGCCTCGTCCCACCGGCGCAGGGCCATGTCGTCGCCGGTCTCCGGCGGCAGGGGCAGGTTGAGCTTGGTCCCGGCCGCCTCGCCGGTGCCGGTCTCGCCCGCGGCCCCGGTGCCCGGGTAGAGGTAGCGGCCGTCCTCGTGGAAGTCCACGATGCAGACCTCGGGATCGCCGGCGAAGGCGTAGAACACGCCGTCGCCGTGGTGGGCGTCGATGTCCACGTAGGCCACCCGGCGCACGCCGTGGCGCCGGCGCAGGGCCTCGATGGCCAGCCCGCAGTCGTTGTAGACGCAGAAGCCCGCGGCGGCGTCGCGCCGCGCGTGGTGCAGGCCGGCGATGGGCACGAAGGCCCTGCGGCAGTGTCCGGCCATCACCTCCGCCACCGCGGCCAGGGTGGTGCCGGCCACGGTGGCCGCGGCCTCGTGGATCCCGGGCACCGCCGGGGTGTCGCCGTAGTCCAGGTATCCCCGGCCCGCGGCCGACTGGGCGCGGACCCGGGCCACGTAATCGGGGTCGTGGAACAGGGCCAGGTCGGCATCCGTGGCCCGCACCGGCTCGCACACCGCCACCCGCGCGCGCAGGCCGCGGCGCTCGAACTCCGCCAGGAAGGCCGGGTAGCGGTCGGGGCCGAAGGGGTGCGCCTCGCCGAAGTGATAGCGGCCCAGAGCCTCGCCCAGGTACACGCACAGGGGGTTTGTCATAGGGCAAGCGGGGTGATCATGAATCCAGTGTAGAGCACG
>JALSIK010000191.1 GCA_026990045.1 Chromatiales bacterium
GCGCGAGGTCACCCTCTACCTCGAATACCAGGGCTGCTCCGAGCGCTTCGGCATCTGCTACCCCCCCATCAAGAAGACCGTCACCCTGGAACTGCCGCCGGCCGACGACACCGCCAAGGAGGACGGGGCCGGGATCCTCGCCGCCCTGGGCCGGCTGCGCGAGAAGGTGGGCGTGTCCGCCCCGCCCGACGAGCCGCCCATGCCCGAGGAGGCCTTCCGCCTCAGCCTGGAAGTGGTGGACGCCGACACCGTGCGCGCCCGCTGGGACATCGTGGACGAGGCCTACCTCTACCAGGACAAGTTCAAGTTCCGGGTGGAAAAACCGGCCACCGTGTCGCTGGGCGAGGTCAAGCTGCCGCCGGGCAAGGAAAAATACGACGAGATCCTGGAAAAGGACATCGTCGCCTACTACGGCGGGCTCACGGTGGACCTGCCCCTGGTGCGCACCGGCCCCGCGCGCGAGGTCACCCTCTACCTCGAATACCAGGGCTGCTCCGAGCGCTTCGGCATCTGCTACCCCCCCATCAAGAAGACCGTCACCCTGGAACTGCCGCCGCGGCCCGGGGCGGAGACCGGAGAGTCCGCGGCGCCGGGCGGCGCGGCCCAGGTGGACCGCTCGGCCCTGGCCGTGCTGGGCTACCTGGTGGCGGGCTTTTTCATCGGCCTGGGCCTCACCTTCACCCCCTGCGTGCTGCCCATGCTGCCCATCATCTCCAGCATCATCATCGGGCAGAAAGAGCGGGTCACCAAGGTGCGCGGCGGCCTGCTGGCGGGCACCTACGTGCTGGGCACGATGGTGGTGTGGACCGCCGCCGGCGTCATGGCGGGCAAGAGCGGGGAGCAGCTCCAGGCCTACCTCACCCAGCCCTGGCTGCTGCTCCCCATCGCCTTCATCGTCGTGCTGCTGGCCCTGGCCATGTTCGGCCTCTACACCCTGCAGGTGCCGGCCACCATCCAGTCGCGGCTGCAGGAAAAATCCATGCGCATCCGGGGCGGCACCTTCCCCGGCGTGTTTCTCCTGGGGGTCCTGTCGTCGGCCATCGCCGGGGCCTGTGTCGCCCCGGCCCTGCTGGGCAACCTGAGCGTGGCCATCCAGGCCAAGGACCCCGTGCTGGGCGGCTCCATCATGCTGGCCACCGCGGCCGGCATGGGCGTGCCCGTGATCCTGGTGGGTATCGGCGCAAGCTGGCTGCTGCCCAAGCCGGGCCCGTGGATGGATATCGTGAAATACGTCTTCGGCGTGATCCTCCTGGGTCTGGCCATCTACATCGCCTCGCTCGTGCCGTGGATGCCGGTGCTGTTCCTGTGGGGCCCGTTCCTCGTCGTCACCGGCGTTTACCTGGGGGCGCTGGAACCGGTGCCCGAAGGCGCCTCCCGCTGGCGCTTCCTGTGGAAGGGGCTGGGACTGGTGCTGGTGTTCTGGGGCGGCCTGGCCCTGCTGGGTGCGCTCCAGGGCAACCGCAGTATCCTGCACCCCGTGGACCTGGAGCGCGTGACCGTGCAGCCTGCCGTGGCCCCCGGGAGCGGGCCTGCGGTGGAGGAACACTTGTTCACGCGGGTGACCCGCCTGGAGGAGCTGGAAGCCCGCCTGGCCGAGGCGCGGGCCGCGGGCAAGCCGGTCATCGTGGATTACTTTGCCACCTGGTGCACCGACTGCGTGCGCATGGAGGAATCCACCTTCAAGGACCCGCGGGTGCGGGCCCGGCTCAAGGACTTCGTCCTCATCCAGGCCGATGTCACCGAGACCAACGAGGAAACCCGCGCGCTGAAGAAACGCTTCGGCGTGTTCGGGCCACCGGCCATGGTCATCATCGACGCGCGGGGACAGCAGGTCATGGCCCGCCCCGACAAGCAGCCGCCGCTGGGTCCCTTCTACGGCTATATCGGGGCCGAGGAGTTCCTCGCCATCCTCGACCGCGTGGAGCGGGGATCATGACCCGGGGCACCCGCATCACCGTCGTGGCGCTGGCGGCCGTGGCGGCGGCCGCCGGCTTCTACGCCGCCCGCCAGTGGCTGGAACCGCCCCGTCCGGCATCCACGCCGGCCCCGGCGAGCCCCCGGCAGGAACCCGCGGTCCCGGTTCCCCGGGGACCGGCGAACCTGCCCACCCCGGCGCGGCGCGGCTTCACCGATGCCGTGATCGGCAAGCGCCGGCCCGACTTCGCCCTGCCCGACGTGGGCGGCAAGGTGCACCGGGCCGCGGAATGGGACGGCCAGGTGCTGGTGATCAACTTCTGGGCCACCTGGTGCCCGCCCTGCGTGCGCGAGATGCCGGCCCTCAACGAACTCTACCTGGCGCACAAGGACAAGGGCTTCGCCGTCATCGGCATCGCCCTGGACGCGGCGGACGACGTGGAGCAATTCATCGATCCCATGGGCATCGACTACCCGGTGCTGGTGGCCGAGGAGGAGGGCCTGGAGCTGGCCCGGGCCTATGGCAACCGCCTGGGCGTGCTGCCCTACACCGTGGTGGTGGACCGGGACGGCCGCATCCGCGCGGTGCACCCGGGCGAGATCCACCGCGAGCAGGCGGAGGAATATCTGAAGGATCTCCTGTAAGCCCGGGGGCCGGGTTTCCGGGAACCGGGCCCGGGAACCCGGTCCCCGGCACCCAGCAGCCAGGCTCCTCCTCCCCAATCTTGCCGCCAACGGCGCCAAACCGGCGGCCATCTCCGATTTATTGGACTTTGCCTCCGTTTTGCGGCAGACTAGCGCCTGTCCCAGCGGTGGGTGCCAGCGATCTGGCCGGCATCGGACGCCATCCTTCCGCGAACTGCCGGGAAACCGGCCCCAAATTGCGATTCCGATCACATTTTCGACCAAGCACCATGGCCAGGATACTCGTCCTCCACGGGCCCAACCTGAACCTGCTGGGCACCCGCGAGCCGGAGCACTACGGAACCACCACCCTGGCCGAGATCAACGCGCGCCTGGAGCGGGAAGCGGCCGCCGCCGGCCACGAGCTGTCCCACCTGCAGTCCAACGCCGAGCACGAGCTGGTGGAGGCGGTGCAGCAGGCGGCGCGCGACGGGGTCGCCTTCATCATCTTCAACCCGGCCGCCTTCACCCACACCAGCGTGGCCCTGCGCGACGCCCTCGCCGCGGT
>JALSIK010000192.1 GCA_026990045.1 Chromatiales bacterium
CACCTGGTGGATCCGCCAGACCATCGAGCGGGCCATCATGAACCAGACCCGCACCATCCGCCTGCCCATCCACGTGGTCAAGGAGATCAACATCTACCTGCGCGCGGCCCGGCACCTGGCCCAGACCCTGGACCACGAACCCAGCCCGGAGGAGATCGCCGAGATGCTGGACAAGCCCATCGAGGACGTCAAGCGCATGCTCGGCCTCAACGAGCGCGTGACCTCGGTGGACACCCCGGTGGGGCGCGATGCCGACAAGTCGCTGCTCGACGCCATCCCCGACGAGAACAACACCGACCCGGTGCTGCTGCTGCAGGACGACGACGTGCGCGCCAACATCGACAAGTGGCTCTCCATGCTCAGCGACAAGCAGCGCGAGGTGGTGGCGCACCGCTTCGGTCTCAACGGCTACGAGGCCTGCACCCTGGAGGAGGTGGGCAACAAGATCGGCGTCACCCGCGAGCGGGTGCGCCAGATCCAGATCGAGGCCCTGAAAAAGCTGCGCGAGATCCTGGAGAGCCAGGGCTTCTCCCAGGACGCCCTGTTCAAGTAGGCCCCGCCCCCACCATCAGCAGCGCCGCCGCCACCCGCCGGCCCTCGGCCGCCAGGATGTTGTAGGTGCGGCAGGCGGCCCCGGTGTCCATGATCTCCAGGCCCACCCGGGCGGCGTTGGCGCGGGCGATGAGCCCCGGGTCCGGCGCCGTCATGCGCGCCCCCACCCCCAGCAGGATCAGCTCCGGGTCCAGCGCCAGCACCGGTTCCAGGTGTTCCGGCAGCAGCTCCTCCGGGCGTTGCGGGGGCCAGTGGGGCACCACGGTCTGGGGCAGGATGATGGCGCTGCCGCGCAGCACCTCGGCCCCGGCTTCCGGCGGGGCCCCGGGCGGGGCGCGGCTGATGGTCACCTGGCCCTCGGCGTAGGCCACGATGCGGATCCCCTGGCTGGTTTCGAGGCTGAACTGCACGGCGTCTCCGGAAGCGGCAGATTGACAGCGCGGCGGCTGTGCCGGTAATGTTAGCAGATCGTTGCCAAAGGCCGTCCTGGCCTTTTGCAACGTGCCGGAGCCGGCGCAGGTCCGGGTCCGGCCACGCCGAATCAGGCGCTGGCGCGCCCGGTTCGGGCGCGGGGCATCCCTGCCCCTTTGACAGGCCGTGCTGCGACGGCCTGCTGAACTCTTGTGACACGGGGCGGGAGCCCCGTGTTTGTTTTGGGCTCAACGGTTGCCGGGGCCGTGTTCGACGACTTTCCCAGAATCAAGCGCCTGCCGCCCTATGTCTTCAACATCGTCAACCAGTTGAAGGCGGAGGCCCGCGCCCGCGGCGAGGACATCATCGACTTCGGCATGGGCAACCCGGACCAGCCCACGCCCCGCCACATCGTGGACAAGCTGGTGGAAGTGGCCCAGCGCCGCGACACCCACCGCTACTCCCTGTCCCGCGGCATCCCGCGCCTGCGCCGGGCCATCTGCAACTGGTACCGCGACCGCTACGGGGTGGCGCTGGACCCGGAGACCGAGGCCATCGTCACCATCGGCTCCAAGGAGGGCCTGGCCCACCTGGCCCTGGCCACGGTGGGGCCGGGGGACGCGGTGCTGGTGCCCAACCCGGCCTATCCCATCCACCCCTACGGCTTCATCATCGCCGGCGCCGACATCCGCCACGTGCCCCTGGTGCCCGGGGTGGACTTCTTCGAGGAACTGGAGAAGGCCATCACCGACACCTGGCCGCGGCCCAAGATGCTGGTGCTCAACTTCCCCGGCAATCCCACCACCCAGTGCGTGGAGCTGGACTTCTTCGAGCGGGTGGTGGAGGTGGCGCGCGAGCACGGGATCTGGGTGGTGCACGACCTGGCCTACGCCGAGATCGTGTTCGACGGCTACACCGCGCCCTCCATCCTGCAGGTGCCCGGGGCGCGCGAGGTGGCGGTGGAGTTCTACTCCCTGTCCAAGACCTACAACATGCCCGGCTGGCGGGTGGGGTTCATGTGCGGCAACGCCACCCTGGTGGCGGCCCTGTCGCGCATGAAGTCGTACCTGGACTACGGCATGTTCACCCCCATCCAGGTGGCGGCCATCACCGCCCTGGAGGGGCCGCAGGACTGCGTCGAGGAGATCCGCGAACGCTACCGCTCCCGGCGCGACGTGCTGTGCGAGGGGCTCAACGCCCTGGGCTGGGCGGTGGAGAAGCCGCGCGGCACCATGTTCGTGTGGGCGCCCATCCCCGAGCCCTACCGCGAGCTGGGTTCGCTGGAGTTTTCCAAGCGGCTGCTGCGCGAGGCCAAGGTGGCGGTGTCGCCGGGCATCGGCTTCGGGTCCTACGGCGACGACCACGTGCGGTTCTCGCTCATCGAGAACGAGCACCGCACCCGCCAGGCCATCCGCGGCATCCGCGACATGTTCCGCCGCGACGCCGGCCTGCGCCAGGCGCAGCCCGGGGGGTAGGGGCGGGCACACCTTTCCAACGAGCAGCAAGGAGTCGGACGCAAGTGGAACCGGTCAAGATCGGCCTGCTGGGCCTGGGGACCGTGGGCGGCGGCACCGTCAGCGTGCTGCGGCGCAACGCCGGCGAGATCACGCGCCGGGCCGGGCGCGGCATCGAGATCGCCCGCGCCGCGGCCCGCGACCTGAGCCGGGCGCGGCCCTTCGATACCAGCGGCATCGCGCTCACCTCCGATCCCAACGAGGTGGTGGACGACCCGGAACTGGCCATCATCGTCGAGCTCATCGGCGGCGACACCCTGGCCCGGGACCTGGTCCTGCGCGCCATCGAGCAGGGCAAGCACGTGGTCACCGCCAACAAGGCGCTCATCGCCAAGCACGGCAACGAGATCTTCGCCGCCGCCAGCGAGCGCGGCGTGATGGTGGCGTTCGAGGCCGCGGTGGCCGGCGGCATTCCCATCATCAAGGCCATCCGCGAGGGGCTGGCGGCCAATCACATCGAGTGGCTGGCCGGGATCATCAACGGCACCGGCAACTTCATCCTGACCGAGATGCGGGACAAGGGGCGCGACTTCGCCGACGTGCTCGAGGAGGCCCAGGCCCTGGGGTACGCCGAGGCCGATCCCACCTTCGACGTGGAAGGCATCGATGCCGCCCACAAGCTC
>JALSIK010000193.1 GCA_026990045.1 Chromatiales bacterium
TGGGTGCCCCACCCCGCGCTGGCCGCCCCGCTGGCGGTGGGCGCGGCCATCACCGCCATGCACTACCTGCGCTGCATCCATCCCCCGGGCGGGGCCACCGCCCTGGTGGCGGTCATCGGCGGGCCCGCCGTCACCGCCCTGGGCTACCGCTACGTGGTCGCACCGGTGGCCCTCAACGCCGCCGCCATCCTGCTCACCGCCGCGGTGTTCAACGCCCCCTTCCCCTGGCGGCGCTGGCCCGCGGTGCTGGCCCGTGCCCCCTCGCCGCTCCCGGGGCGCGAGCCCATCGCCCACGAGGACTTCGTCTACGCCCTGTCGCAGATGAACTCCTTCATCGACGTCAGCGAGGACGACCTGCTCACCATCTACGATCTCGCCACCCGGCGCCAGCAGGGCCGTCACCTGGACCCGGCCGGGCTGGAACCGGGCGCCTGCTACAGCAACGGCCGCTACGGCGACGAGTGGTCGGTGCGCCAGATCGTGGACTGGGAGGAAGGCGACCGCGGCCCCGACTCGCAGCTGGTGTACAAGGTGGTGGCCGGCGCCGGGCGCCGCAGCGCCGGCGTGTGCACCGCGCGCGAGTTCGCCCGCTGGGCCCGCCACCGCGTCTACCGCGACGAGGAGAACTGGCGGCGGGTGCCGGAGAACGGGGAACGCAGTTGGGAGGGCGGATGACGGGCCCGGCCGCCGCGATCCCGCTCAGTCCGTCTCCTGGATGGTGATGCCGTCGAGGCCGGCGGCCATGGAGCTGGGATCGCCCCGGGCCTCGCCCAGCTTGATCATCAGGCGCAGCTCGTTGGCGGAGTCGGCGTGGGTCAGCGCATCCTCGTAGGTGATCTCGCCCTCGCGGTAGAGATCGTAGAGGGCCTGGTCGAAGGTCTGCATGCCCTGCTGCCGCCCCTTGGCCATCTGTTCCTTGAGCTTGTGGATCTCGCCCTTGCGGATGAGATCCGAGACCAGCGGGGTGTTGATGAGGATCTCGCACGCCACCCGCCGGCCCTTGCCGTCCGGCTTGGGAATGAGCTGCTGGGCGATCATGGCCTTGAGGTTGAGCGAGAGGTCCATGAGGAGCTGGTTCTTGCGGTCCTCGGGGAAGAAGTTGATGATGCGGTCCAGCGCCTGGTTGGCGTTGTTGGCGTGCAGCGTCGACAGGCACAGGTGGCCGGTCTCGGCGAAGGCGATGGCGTGGTCCATGGTCTCGCGGGTGCGGATCTCGCCGATGAGAATCACGTCCGGTGCCTGGCGCAGGGTGTTCTTGAGCGCCACCTCGAACGACTCGGTGTCGATGCCCACCTCGCGCTGGGTGACGATGCAGCCGCCGTGCTGGTGCACGTACTCGATGGGGTCCTCGATGCTGATGATGTGCCCGGTGGAGTTCTTGTTACGGTAGCCGATCATGGCCGCCAGCGAGGTGGACTTGCCGGAGCCGGTGGCGCCGACGAAGATCACCAGCCCGCGCTTGGTCATGGCCAGGTCGTTGATGATGGGCGGCAGCTTGAGTTCCTCCACCGTGGGGATGCGGGTCTCGATCTTGCGCAGCACCATGCCGGCGTGGTTGCGCTGCTGGAAGGCGCTGACGCGGAAGCGGCCCACCCCGGTGCGGCTGATGGCGAAGTTGCACTCGTGGGTGCGATCGAACTCCTCGCGCTGCTGCGGGGTCATGATGCCGTAGACGATCTCGCGCGCCTGGGCCGGGGTCAGGGTGGCCTGGGTCACGGGCGTGATCTTGCCGTGGATCTTGAGGCTGGGTGCCACGCCCGCGGTGATGAACAGGTCCGAGGCGTTCTTGTGCACCATGAGCTTGAGCAGCTGCTCGAAGTCCATCTCCACTCCTCCGGCCTTACACGAAGGCGTCCTTGTTGACCGCGCGCATGCGCGCGTCCTGCTTGCTGATGACGCCGCGCTGGACCAGGTCCTGCAGGCACTGGTCCAGGGTCTGCATGCCGTACTGCTGGCCGGTCTGGATGGCCGAGTACATCTGCGCCACCTTGTCCTCGCGGATGAGGTTGCGGATGGCGGGGGTGCCGATCATGATCTCGTGCGCCGCCACCCGGCCGCCGCCGATCTTCTTGATCAGGGTCTGCGAGATCACCGCCCGCAGCGACTCCGACAGCATGGACCGCACCATGTCCTTTTCCGCCGCCGGGAACACGTCGATGATGCGGTCGATGGTCTTGGCCGCCGAGGTGGTGTGGAGGGTGCCGAACACCAGGTGACCGGTCTCGGCCGCGGTCAGGGCCAGGCGGATGGTCTCCAGGTCGCGCATCTCGCCCACCAGGATGATGTCCGGGTCCTCGCGCAGGGCCGAGCGGAGGGCCTCGTTGAAGCCGAGGGTGTCGCGGTGCACCTCGCGCTGGTTGACCAGGCACTTCTTGGACTCGTGGACGAACTCGATGGGATCCTCGATGGTGAGGATGTGCGCGTACTCGTTGTTGTTCTTGTAGTCGATCATGGCCGCCAGGGTGGTGGACTTGCCGGACCCGGTGGGCCCGGTCACCAGCACCAGGCCCCGCGGGTTGTCGGCGATCTCCTTGAACACCGGCGGGCAGCCCAGCTCCTCCAGGGACAGGATGTTGGAGGGGATGGTCCGGAACACCGCGCCCGCGCCCCGGTTGTGGTTGAAGGCGTTGACGCGGAACCGGGCCACGCCCTGGATCTCGAACGAGAAGTCGGTCTCGAAGAACTCCTCGAAGTCCTTGCGCTGCTTGTCGTTCATGATGTCGTAGATCAGGGAGTGGACCGTCTTGTGGTCCAGCGGCGGCACGTTGATGCGCCGGATGTCCCCGTCCACGCGGATCATGGGTGGCAGGCCCGCCGACAGGTGGAGGTCGGAGGCCTTGTTCTTGACGCCGAAGGCCAGAAGCTCGGTGATGTCCATCGGTGGTCGTCGTCCTCGGGCTCGCTCCGCCGTCGCGCGGCGCGGCGGATTGTTATACTGGCGGCGGGGCCGGACCCCGCCCCTGTCTGTATCGGACGCCGGCCCGGCCCCCTTGAGCCGCCGGCCCGTGAAAACCGCGGTTTACATTAGCACACGCCCGCCCCGCCCTGACAAGCGATGCCCGCGCAAGA
>JALSIK010000194.1 GCA_026990045.1 Chromatiales bacterium
CAATGCCGCCGCCCGGAACCCCGCCGTGGAAGGGGGGCCGCCGCCGGCCCTGCCGGGGTTCGAGCACGTGCGCCGTTACTGGGACAAGACGCGGGGCAAGTACGTGGCCAAGATCCTGCCGGGCGAGTACTACGTCACCACCCACGACGAGCTGGTGACCACCGTGCTCGGTTCCTGCGTGGCGGCCTGCATACGGGACCGCATCTTCGGCATCGGCGGCATGAACCATTTCATGCTCCCCGCCCGGGGCCACGCCGGAGACCAGGGTCGTCATGGCATTGATGCAGCGACGCGGTATGGCGTGCACGCCATGGAGCACCTGATCAACGACATCCTGAAGCACGGGGGGCGCCGGGACAACCTGGAGGTCAAGGTCTTCGGCGGCGGGCAGATCCTGGCCCAGATGACCGACATCGGCGCCCAGAACATCGCCTTCGTGCGCGAGTTCGTGGCCACCGAGCGCCTGCGCCTGGTGAGCGAGGACCTGGGGGACGTCTATCCACGCAAGGTCGTGTACGAGCCACGGACCGGGCGCGCCCAGCGCAAAAAGCTGCGCTCGCTGCACAACGACACCATCTTCCACCGCGAGGTGGCCTACCTGCGGGAGCTGGAGCGCCAGCCGGTGGCGGGCGAGGTGGAACTGTTCTGAGGCACGAGATGGAAAAGCCAGCCAAGACGCGCGTACTGATCATCGACGACTCGGCCCTGGTGCGCCAGGTGTTGACCGAGATCCTGGGCTCGGACCGCGGGATCGAGGTGGTCGGGGCGGCACCGGATCCCTACGTCGCCCGGGAAAAGATCAAGGCGCTGAATCCAGACGTGCTGACGCTGGACGTGGAGATGCCGCGCATGGACGGCCTGACCTTCCTGCGCAATCTCATGCGCCTCCGCCCCATGCCGGTGGTGATGGTGTCCTCGCTCACCGAGAAGGGTGCCGAGGTCACGCTGGACGCCCTGGAACTGGGCGCGGTGGACTTCGTGTCCAAGCCCAAGCTCGACGTGGCCCACGGCTTGAGGGAGTACGCGGAGGAGATCACGGCCAAGGTCAAGGCCGCGGCCCGCGTACCGGTCCAGGTCCTGGACCGGGCGGCGGCGCCCGCCCCCAGGCTGTCGGCGGATGCCATCGTGAGTCGCAAGCCGGGCAAGAAGATGTTCCACACCACGGACAAGATCATCGCCGTGGGGGCGTCCACCGGCGGCACCGAGGCGATTCGCGCACTGCTCGAGGCCCTGCCGCCGGATGCCCCCGGGATCGTGGTGGCCCAGCACATCCCGGCGGCGTTCAGCCGGCCTTTTGCCGAGCGCATGGATCGCAGCTCGGCCCTCACCGTGGCCGAGGCCACCGACGGCGCGCCCATCCTGCCCGGCCACGTGTACATCGCCCCGGGCGACCGGCACCTGCTGGTGGAGCGCAGCGGGGCGCGCTACCTGTGCCGGCTGGACGAAGGCCCGCCGGTCAACCGCCACCGGCCCAGCGTGGATGTCCTGTTCCGGTCGGTGGCCGTCAACGCCGGGCCCAACGCGGTGGGGGTGATCCTGACCGGCATGGGGGCCGACGGGGCCCAGGGGCTGCTGGAGATGCGCGAGACCGGCGCCTTCACCATCGCCCAGGACGAGAAGAGCAGCGTGGTGTGGGGCATGCCGGGCGAGGCGGTGCGGCGCGAGGCGGTGGAGCGGGTCCTGCCGCTGCACAAGATCGCGGCGGAAATATACAGCAGGTTCGCCGCGGCCGCCTAGGCAGGTGTTCCAGGTTGCCGGCTGTCTCCGTGGGAGCAGCCGGGCGAGGCGACGAGGGTGACAAGAGCAATGCAAACATGGACCAAGTGGCCTCGGCTCGCGGCGGTGATAACCGCCGGCATGGGCATCGCCGCTACCATCCTGGCCGAGGGGCCGTTTCTCCGTGCCGTGGCCGTGGCGGCGGCGCTGGCCGCGTCGTTCTACCTGGGCCGGGGCGCGACGGCCGGGCGGGCAACGGGTTCCGCCGTGGAGGAAGACGCGGCCGCCACCGGTTCCATGCCGGCGGCCGAGGCCGCCGGCTGCGCCCGGCTCGCCGTGGAGCTGCTCCGAGAAGAACGATACGGTACGGAGGAGGAGGTACACCGGGTCGAGCGGCTCATCGGTGATGCGGTGAAGGAACTGGCCGCGGCCTTCGAGCGGCTCCACGAGCTGGCGCGGGCCCAGGAGCGCATCGTCAACGAGGTGGTGGCGCACAATGCCGGGGACCGGGAGGGGGCCGCCGGCGAGGACTGCGAAGAGGACCCCTGCCCCAGCGTGCAGCAGATGGTCGAGGAAGTGGGCGGGCTCATGCAGCACTTCGTCGACCTCCTGGTGTCCATCAGCAAGGAAAGCGTGGCGGTGGTGCATTCCATCGACGACATGGTTGAGCGGCTGGACGGGACGTTCAACAACCTGGGGGAGGCGAAGATCATCGCCGACCAGACCAACCTGCTGGCCCTCAACGCGGCCATCGAGGCGGCCCGCGCGGGCGAGGCCGGCCGCGGGTTCGCGGTGGTGGCCGACGAGGTGCGCAGCCTGTCCGCACGCTCGGCCGATTTCAACGAGCAGGTCCGGCGGGGTATCGCGGAGGCGCGCCGGTCGGTGGAGGCGGTGCGGGACATGGTGGGCAAGATCGCCGCGCGTGACATGAACATGACCCTGCGCTCCAAGGACCGGGTGGACAGCATCCTGAGGCGCATCAGCAACATGAACGAGTTCCTGGCCGGGAAGATGCGCGAAGTGTCTTCCATCGGCGAGCAGCTCGACCAGACGGTGGGCGTCGCGGTCCGCAGCCTGCAGTTCGAGGACATCGCCAACCAGGCCCTGGGAGCGGCGGGTGTCCACCTGGATCGGGTGCACGCCCTGGAGGAGTGCATCGACTCCCATGCGCAGGCCGCCGGGCGGGGGGACGCAACGCTGGACGAGGCCTGGTGGCAGGGCGTGCAGGAGGTCCTCAGCCGGTTGCGCGAGGAATGGGCCGGGCAGGGGGCCAAGGCGGTATCACAACAGAGCATGGAACAGGGCGAGGTGGAATTGTTCTGACCGGTACCGCGGCTGAGCCGCCT
>JALSIK010000195.1 GCA_026990045.1 Chromatiales bacterium
GGCGTAGTTGACGCGGAAGGACTCCACCCCGGGCAGCGCGGTAACGTGGCGCTCCGACAGCCACACGCAGGCGGCACAGACGATGCCCTCGAGGATCAGCGAGGCCTCGCGCAGGGCGGCCCCGCTCTCGCGCACGAAGCTTTGCTGCACCGGCTCGCGGTCGAACAGCTCGGCCTCCTTGAGCGCCGCCGGCACCAGGTCGGCGGGATTGCGCGAGGGCTCGCGGCGCAGGCGGTAGAAATCGGTGAGGCCGTTGTCGACGATGGCCCGCGCCACCGCCTGGCAGCCGGGACAACACATGGGCCGGTCCTGCCCGTCGATCTCCACGCGGTAGTCGCTGCCGGGCGGACAGGGCAGGCCGCAGTGGAAACAGCGCGCGGGCGCCCCGGACATCAGCCCCCGGCGTCCGCCACGCGGGTACGGGCCTTGATCTCGTGCACGGCGTCGTCCTTCTCGATGAGGAGCAGAAGCTCCCAGTGCCCCGGCCGGGTCAATGTTATCACCCCGCGGTAGAGGCCGGGGCCCACCGGCTCCAGGGTGAATGCCACGTCGCGGCGCTTGTCGGCCGGCCACATGAAGATCCCGTGCACCCGGGCGCCGTGCACCGGCCGGCCCTCGCGGTCGCGCACCTCCACCTGGAAGTCACCGGGCCGCCCGGCCACCGGCCGGCCCAGCCAGCCCTTGCGCACCTGCCAGCCCCGGGCCTGCTGCTCCCGCACCCGGGCCAGGTAGGCGTTGTACTCGGCCTCCCGCTTCTGGTAGTCGCGGGCCACGGTGCCGGGAAAGAACGACTGCACCCGGCCGCCGCCGCGGGGCTCCGGCAGCAGGCGCCGGGTCCACTCCGGTCCCAGGCCCTGCTGCGCCACCATGACGAACACGGCATCGGCCGCCAGCACCACGAGAAAGAAGACCACCAGCGCCGCCGGTCCCCAGTGGAACCAGCGCCGGCCCTCGCGCTGCCGGCGCTCGCGCTGGCCGGCCACGATGCCCATCACGTAGCCCAGCACCGCGAACACCGCCACGTGGATGGCCACCACGTCCGCCCCGGGCCAGCGCACCACCGCCCAACCCACGTAGGCGGCCAGCGCCGCCAGCGTGGTGAGCCCCGCGGCGAAGCGGCCGTTGACGCGGGCCACCCGCCACAGGAGGTAGAACACCCCCAGCATGAGACCGGCACCGCCGGTCAGGGTCAGCACCAGGTTGTTCATCGCCTCCCCTCCAGCCGCTCAGGCGGCAAGTAGAATACCGCCTCCCAGGCCCGGCGCCCGCCCTCGCCCGAGGCGGGCACCAGCACGAAGTGGAAGCTCGTGCGCGAGGCCCGGGCATCTTTCGGGTGCAGCCGCACCAGGGCCAGGGCCTTGACGCTGGCCTCGGGCGCGAGGCGGAACACCGCGCCGCCCTCCACCACCAGCTCGCCCCCGGGCAGGCCCTCCAGGACCAGGCGGTAGACCGCGGGGCGCGGGGTCTTGTTGTTGATCTTGATCTCGTAGCGGTTCTGCTCGCGGCCGTCGGACAGGGTCACCGAGATGGGCTGGCGCACCTGGCGCACGGCCATCTCCACCGGCGCGCGGTGGCCGATGCTCCAGGCCAGGGCGGCGACGGCCGCCAGCAGGACCAGGCCGTAGCCCAGGTTCTTGGGCTTGTACCAGCGCGTGCGCTCGCCACGCAGGGCCCGCGCCGAGGTGTAACGCACCAGGCCCCGGGGCCAGCCCAGGGAGTCCATCATGCGATCGCAGGCATCGATGCACAGGGCGCAGGAGATGCACTGGTACTGCAGGCCGTTGCGGATGTCGATGCCCATGGGACAGACCTGCACGCAGTAGCCGCAGTCGATACAGTCGCCCAGGCCGGCTCCGTGCCGCGACTCGCGCGCCAGCAGATCCCGGCGCGGCTTGCCCCGCGGCTCGCCGCGGCGCTCGTCGTAGGCCACCACCAGCGTGTCCTGGTCGAACATCACGCCCTGGAACCGGGCGTAGGGGCACATGTAGGTGCACACCTGCTCGCGGGCCAGGCCGGCCATGACGTAAGTGGTGGCGGTGAGAAACACGGTGGTGGCATAGGCCGGGAACGGCGCCGCCCCGGTGAAGAACTGCCGCGCCAGCTCCGGCGCGTGTCCCCAGTAGAGGGTGAAGGTGAGCCCGGTGACGAACGCCACCGCCAGCCACAGGAGGTGCGTCGCGCCCAGCTTGAGGACCTTCTCCGGGCCCCACGGCGCCTGCGCCAGGCGGATGCGGGCATTGCGCTCCCCCTGGACCAGCCGCTCGATGAGCACGAACACGTCGGTCCACAGGGTCTGGAAGCAGAAGTAGCCGCAGAACACGCGCCCAGCGATGCCGGTGACGAAGAACAGCAGCAGGGCCGCGATCACCAGCAGGCCGGCGAGCCAGAAGATGTCCTGGGCGTAGATGGTGAGATCGAAGACGTAGAAGTGCCGGCCCGGCAGGTCGAACAGCACGGCCTGCGACGGGGCCCCCGGCCGCGGCCACGGCAGCCACGGCAGCGAAAAGTACACCCCGTAGGCCAGCACCAGTACCGCGTACTTGGCCGTGCGGAACCGGCCCCGGACCGAGCGGGGATGGATGGGGATGCGCGCCTGGTAGGCCGGTTGCTCCATGTCACTCCCGCCGCCGCCGCGGCCGCCGCCGGATGGTCGAGACGAAAGGAGGCCCTGCATGGAACATGGAGGGCCTCCCTTCACCGGACCGCGGGCGCGGCGGCGCTAGCGGCCGCCGCCCAGCTGGTGCACGTAGAAGGTGAGGATGCGGATCTCGGTGTCGTTGAGACGGCCGGCCCAGGCGGGCATCTCGCGCTGGATGCCCTTGCGGATGACGGCCTTCACCGCTTCCTTGTTGGCCTCGACGCCGGCGGTGGCCTGCACCCGGGCCACGGTCCACACCGCGTCGGTGAGATTGGCCGCACCCTGGCTGGTCATGCCGGTGCCCTCGTGCGTGTGGCAATAATAGCAGCCGCCGGCCTGGCCGTTGAAGATGGCGCCGCCGCGCCGGGCCGCCTCGGGGTCCACGGCGAACCCCGACAGCGACAGGACGAAGGTGGCCACGT
>JALSIK010000196.1 GCA_026990045.1 Chromatiales bacterium
CGGTGTCTGGTAGGCGCGATTGGACTCGAACCAACGACCCCCACCATGTCAAGGTGGTGCTCTAACCAGCTGAGCTACGCGCCTGTGGCTGGCGCCCGCGCCGCGGGCGGACCGCGATTATACGAGGCCCCCCGGCAATGATCCACGTCCCCGGGCCCCGGCGGGCCCGTTTTGCCGGCCGATGCCCTTTACAACCACGCCCCGGCGGACGATTCTTACGGGAACCCCGAGCATCCGGACCGCCATGAGCCCGAGCCAGACCCCGCCGGCCCCGGCCGGCCCCGTGCGGCGTTTCCTCGACCGCATCCGCGCCGCGCCCGGCAAGGAGTACGAGCAGGCCTTCCTGCGCCTGGGCATCGGGGTCTTCGTCTATTTCTATATCACCCTCACCCACCCCGGGGACGCGGAGGTGGCCTTCCGGGTGGCGGTGGAGATCGCCCTCTACACCCTGGCCGGGATACTCATCCTCGCCTGGATCCACCGCCGCCCGGCGGCCTCGCCGGCCCGGTACCTGGTGGCCAACGTGGTGGACATGGCGGGGCTGTCCTACGCCGTGTACCTGGCCGGGGAGCTGGGCGCCCCGCTGTATCCGCTCTACCTGTGGGTGATCTTCGGCTACGGTTTCCGCTTCGGGCCCCGCTACCTCGTCCAGTGCACCCTGCTGGGCGTGGCCGGCTTCGCCCTGGTGTTCGCCTTCTCCGACTACTGGCGCAACCACTTGATCCTGTACTCCGGCCTGCTGGCGGGTCTCGTCGTGCTGCCGGCCTACGCCCTGACCCTGCTCAAGCGGCTGCAGGAGGCCAAGGAGCGGGCCGAGGTGGCCAACCGGGCCAAGAGCCAGTTCCTGGCCAACATGAGCCACGAGCTGCGCACCCCCTTGAACGGCATCCTCGGCTGCACCGACCTCCTGCGGGCCACCCGCCTGGACCCGGAGCAGCGCGAGTACGCGGACACCATCGACGACTCGGTGCACGCCCTGCTGGGCGTCATCGACCACATCCTCGACTTCTCCAAGATCGAGGCCCGGCGCGTGCGCTACGAGCGGCGCCCGTTCGACCTGCACGAGCTGCTCAATCGCACCCTGCGCATGATGCAGCCGGTGGCCGCGCGCAAGCGGCTGGCCCTGCGTCTCATGGTGGATGCCGACGTTCCCTTCCGCCTCGCCGGTGACGCCCGCCACCTGCGCCAGGTGCTGGTCAACCTCCTGGGCAACGCGGTCAAGTTCACCGACCGCGGCGGGGTGCTGGTGCGGGTGGCCCGGGCGGCGGCCGGGCCCGGCGAGACCCTGCGGCTGCGGTTCGAGATCGCCGACACCGGCTGCGGCATCCCCGAGGAAGCCCAGCGCGGCATCTTCGAGCGCTTCGTCCAGGCCGACGACTCCGACACCCGCCCCTACGGCGGCACCGGCCTGGGCACGGCCATCTGCCGCGAGCTGGTCCGGGGCATGGGCGGCGAGATCGGACTGCACAGCGTCCCCGGCGAGGGCAGCACCTTCTGGTTCGAGCTGCCGTTCGCGGTTCCGGCCGAGGCCCCCGTTCCCGCGCTGGGCACGGCCCGGGTCCTGCTGGTGGGGGCCGCCAGCCCGGAACGGCTGATGCTGGAGAGCGCGCTCACCGCCTGGGGCGCCACCTGCCATTACTGCGCCAGCGCCCAGGATGCCCTCGACGCGCTGGAGGCCGCGGCCCCCGGCCGCGAGGGCTACCATGCGGTCATCGTGGCCCGGCCCCTCATGGACATCGACGCGCCCCACTTCGCCTCCGCCGTGCGCGACAGTACCGCCGGGCAAGAGTCGGCGCTGATCCTCGTCACCGACCGCACCGATCCGGACACCGTGGGCAGCCTGCGCGAGGCGGGCTTCGACCAGGTGCTCCCGCGCCGTTGCGACAAGGACCTCCTGTACAACGCCATCCACGCCTCGCCCCTGCTGCAGGAGACGGACAAGCTGGAGGACTTCTGGGAGCACTACCTGCGCACCCATCCGGCCCGCGGCCTCCGGGTGCTGGTGGCCGAGGACAACGAGACCAACCAGAAGGTCATCCGCCGCATCCTGGAGCGCGCCGGCCACCAGGTGACCCTGGCCGCCAACGGGATCGAAGGGCTGGACCAGCTCAACCACGGGACCTTCGACCTGTGCATCGCCGACATGCACATGCCGGTGATGGGCGGCCTGGAGATGGTGGAGACCTACCGGCGCACCCACCCGCGCAGCGATCTGCCCATCATCATGCTCACGGCCAACGCCACCACCGAGGCCAAGGAGCAGTGCGAGCAGGCCGGCGTGCAGGCCTTCCTCACCAAGCCCATCCTGTCCTCGGTGCTGCTGGACACCATCGCCGGGCTCGAAACCGGCCGCGCGCCGGCCTCCGCCCCCGCAACCGGTCCCGGCGATGCGGTGCTCGACCCGGACACCCTGCGCGAGCTGGAGGAGCTGGACGACGACGGCCGCTTCGTGGAGGACCTGGTCACCGCCTTCCTGCGCGACGCCCGCCGCAACCTGGCCGCCATGGAAGCCAGCATGGCCCGGGATGAGCGCCGCTTCCGCGAGGCGGCCCACGCCCTCAAGGGCATCGCCGGCAACGTGGGGGCCCTGCGCCTGGCCGCCGCCTGCCACCGGGCCAACCGCACGGCGGACTACGCCGGCGCGGCCCCGGCGCTGCTGGCCGAGGTGGCGGAGGAAATGAACCGCGCCGAGGCGGCGCTCGAGGACCACCTGCGGCGGCGGCGCGCCGCGGGCAAGGCGGAGCGGTGACGGCGCGGGGCCGCCCGGCCCCACCCGCCTGCCCTTCCGCCGCGCCCGGTTTCATCGTACACTGGCCGGGACGGGCCTCCCCCGCCAGGCAGGAGCACCCAGGCCATGGATGACAGGACACGGCAGAAACTCGAGCGGCTGGAAACCGACCTCGGCGGCACCTTCTTCATCCGGCTCTATCCCCTGCCCATCCACGGGAAATTCGATCCCGCGGACCGCGACTGGGCCTTCCGCATCGACCTGTCCGGCGCCGCGTCCACCCTGGTGCTGGACGTGGGCGACAAGTACGGCGTCGTCTACA
>JALSIK010000197.1 GCA_026990045.1 Chromatiales bacterium
TGGTGGCCCAGGTGGAGACCGACAAGGCCATCATGGACGTGGAGGTGTTCCGCGAGGGCTACCTGTCGGGCCCCCTGGCGCCGGTGGACGCGGTGGTGCCCGTGGGCGAGCCCATCGGTTACCTGGTGGCCAGTGCCGACGAGGTGCGCGAGGACGGCGGGGCACCGCCGGCCGCCGCGCCGCAGCCGGCCGCCGCCGCGGAGCCGTCCGCACCGGCGGCCGCCGAACCCGCAGCCCCGGCGGCCGGAGAGGAGGCCCCGGCCGAGGACGCCCATCCCATCAAGATGCCCAAGCTCTCGGACACCATGACCGAGGGCGTGGTGGTGAGCTGGGAGAAGCAGCCCGGCGACAAGGTGGAGCGCGGCGACGTGGTGGCCCAGGTGGAGACCGACAAGGCCATCATGGACGTGGAGGTGTTCCGCGAGGGCTACCTGTCGGGCCCCCTGGCCGAGGTGGACTCGGTGGTGCCCGTGGGCGAGCCCATCGCCTGGCTGGTGCCGGACCCGGACCGGGTCAAGGACGTGCGCCGCACGCGCGCCGCCGCCGCGCCGCCGCCGCCGGAGGCGCCCAGGGCGAAACCCGAGCCGCCGGGCACGGCCAAGCCCAAGACCCGCATCCCGGCCCAGCCGCCCGGGGCGACCCCAGCGCCGCGCCCGCGCGCGGCCCGGGCCACGCCCTACGCGCGCCAGCTGGCCGGGGCCCACGGCATCGACCTCAACAGCATCACCGGCACCGGACCGGGCGGCGTCATCGTCGCCGCCGACGTGCTCAACGCCGAGACCCAGAAGACCGCGGTGCGCCGCATCTACCAGGTGCCGGGCGAGGGCCGCCCCATGGACGCCATGGAGAAGGCGGTGGCCCACAGCATGGAGTATTCCCTCTCCATGCCCCTGTTCCGGGTCACGGTGAACATCGATCCCGACGCCCTGAAGAAGATCTCCAAGAGCCACGGCTTCTCCCTCACCGTGACCCTGGCCAAGGCCGCCGCCCTGGCCATCCGCGACTTCCCCAAGGTCAACGCCGTCTACCAGCACGAAGACCGCATCGTCGAGCGCGAGCAGGTGGACATCGGCCTGGCGGTGGAGACCGAGGGCATGGGCCTGGTGGTGCCGGTGCTGCGCGACGTGGTCAACCGCGACCTGGCCGACCTCAACGCCGACTGGCGCGACCTGGTGGCGCGGGCCCGCATCCGCCGGCTCAAGCCCGACGAGTATTCCAACCCCACCTTCACCATCTCCAACATGGGCATGCTGGGGGTGGCGCTGTTCGACGCCATTCCCTCGCCGGGGACCTCGGCCATCTTCGCCATCGCCAGCCAGGGCCCGCAGGGGATGCCGGTGACCATCACCGCCGACCACCGCATCATCAACGGCGCCGACGCCGCCAAGTTCCTCAACCGCTTCCGCGAGCTGGTGGAGAACCCGGCCTGGGTGGAAGGCGCGGCCGCCCCGGCCGCGGCGCCGGCGCCCTCCGGCTTCACCCTGCCCGCGGGCGAGTGGGACTACGACGTGGTGGTCATCGGCGGCGGCCCCGGCGGCGAGGACTGCGCCCGCGACCTGGCCCAGCACGGGCTGAAGGTGGCCATGATCAACGACGCCCCGTTCCCGGGCGGCGAGTGCCTGTGGCGCGGCTGCATCCCGTCCAAGGCCTGGCGCGCGGCGGCCGACCGCATCCGCGACCGGGCCACCGATGCCCACCTCGGCATCAAGAGCGGCAAGCCGGCGCTGGAGTGGAAGAAGCTGGAGCAGACCCGGCGCCAGGTGCTGGAGACCCGCGGCCAGATGGCGCTCAACACCGACAAGGGCGTGCGCATCGACGTCATCCAGGGCTTCGCCCGCTTCGAGGACGACCACCACGTGTTCGTGGACACCTCGGGCAACACCAGGGACCCCCACGTGCGGGCGCGGCCCGGCACCGGCGGCCAGGGGCGGCGCATCTCGTTCGCCTGCGCAGTGATTGCCACCGGCGCGCCGCCCTTCGTGCCGCCCATCCCCGGCGCCCGCGAGGGCCTGGAGACCGGGGGCGTGCTCACCTCCGACACCGTGTGGGGACTCGAGGACCGGCCCAGGCGCCTGGGGGTCATCGGCGGCGGCGCCATCGGCGTGGAGATGGCCCAGATCTTCCAGGACTTCGGCACCCGGGTGCTGCTGCTGGAGGGACGCGAGCGCATCCTCGCCGAGGTGGAGCCGGAGGTGGCGGCGCAGCTCACCGCGGTGCTCAACGACGACCCGCGCCTGGCCATCGAGACCGGGGTCCAGGTCAAGTCCATCAAGGGCGGGCCCGGGGCCATGAAGGTGAGCTACACCGATGCCCAGGGCAAGGCCCGCAGCTTCACCTGCGACTACGTGCTCATGGCCACCGGCAAGCGGCCGGTGCTGGAGCCGCTCGCGCTCGACAAGGCCGGGGTGGCGGTGGACAACGGCGTGATCAAGGCCGACGCGCGCTGCCGCACCTCGGTGCCGCACATCTTCGCCGTGGGCGACGTCATCGGCGGTTACATGCTGGCCCACACCGCGGCCCAGCAGGGCCGGGTGGCGGCGGCGGTCATCGCCGGCGAGGACATGGCCTACGACGAGACCAAGGACTGCGGCGTGATCTTCACCCGGCCCGAGGCCGCCTTCGCGGGCCTGTCGCTGGAGCAGGCCAAGGCCCGCGGCATCGACGCGGTGGAGGTCAAGGTGCCCATGAACATCGACGCCAAGGCCATGATCAACGACGAGCGCCACGGCCTCATCAAGCTGGTGGCGGACAAGGACTCGCACCGCATCGTGGGCGTGCACTTCCTGGCCGACCACGCCGACACCCTCATCGGCGAGGGCGTGATGATGGTGAGCGCGGGGCTGACCCTGGAGCAGGTGGCCCACGCCATCCACCCGCACCCCACCCAGACCGAGCTGTTCGGCGACCTGGCCCGGCGCCTGCTCTCGCGCCTGCGCCGCAGCGCCCGCAAGCGGCGCTGAGGGCGCGGCCGGCTGGCGCGCCGTGCCGGTCCGGCGCACAATGATCCGGAGTTTCCGCTTCAGGACGGGATGCATCCATGGCTGACGTGAACAAGGTCGTGCTCGCCTACTCCGGCGGGCTGGACACCTCCATCATCCTCAAGTGGCTGCAGGAGACCTACGGCTGCGAGGTGGTCACCTTCACCGCCGACATCGGCCAGGGCGAGGAGGTGGAGCCGGCCCGGGCCAAGGCCGAGGCCCTGGGGGTGAAGGAGATCTACATCGAGGACCTGCGCGAGACCTTCGTCCGCGACTACGTTTTCCCCATGTTCCGCGCCAATGCCCTGTACGAGGGCGAGTACCTGCTGGGCACCTCCATCGCCCGCCCCCTCATCGCCCGGCGGCTGGTGGAGATCGCGGCCGAGACCGGGGCCGATGCCATCGCCCACGGCGCCACCGGCAAGGGCAACGACCAGGTGCGGTTCGAGCTGGGCGCCTACGCCCTCGACCCGGACATCCGCATCATCGCCCCCTGGCGCGAGTGGGACCTCACCTCGCGCGAGAAGCTCATGGCCTATGCCGAGCGTCACGGCATCCCGGTGGATTTCAAGAAGAAGGGCGGCGGCTCGCCCTATTCCATGGACGCCAACCTGCTGCACATCTCCTACGAGGGCGGCGTGCTCGAGGATCCCTGGGCCGAGCCCGAGCCCGACATGTGGCGCTGGACCGTGGCGCCGGAAGACGCGCCCGATGCCCCGCAGTACCTGGAACTGGAATTCGCCCGCGGCGACATCGTGGCGGTGGACGGCGAGCGCCTGGACCCGGCCGCGGTCCTGGCCCGGCTCAACGAGGTGGGCGGGGCCCACGGCATCGGCCGCGCCGACATCGTGGAGAACCGCTACGTGGGCATGAAGTCGCGCGGCTGCTACGAGACCCCGGGCGGCACCATCATGCTCAAGGCCCACCGGGCCATGGAGTCGCTGACCCTGGACCGCGAGGTGGCCCATCTCAAGGACGAACTCATGCCGCGCTACGCCAGCCTCGTCTACAACGGCTACTGGTGGTCGCCCGAACGGCGCATGCTGCAGGAGATGATCGACGCCTCCCAGGAGACGGTCAACGGCACCGTGCGCCTCAAGCTGTACAAGGGCGGGGTCAGCGTCGTGGGCCGGCGCTCCGCCACCGACTCCCTGTTCGACGAGAGCATCGCCACCTTCGAGGACGACCAGGGCGCCTACGACCAGCGCGACGCCGAGGGCTTCATCCGCCTCAACGCCCTGCGCCTGCGCCTCCTGGCCCGCCGCCGGAAGGGATAGCAGGGTGTCGGGGTTCGGCCCGGCCGGGGATCGTGCGTGTGAGCCCACGCAAGGCGTTGCTGGAAAAGCTTTCGGACGATTGCTCGCTGGAAGACGTTCAATATCATCTCTACGTGGTCGAAAAGATCGGGAACGGGATTCGGCGTGGTGAAAGCGAGGGAACGCTGGACCAGGAGGGAGTGGAAAGGAAGCTCGGCGAATGGATCTCGAGGTAAGGTGGTCACCGGAGGCCCTTGAAGGTCACGAGGCCATCGCAGGCTGCATCGCCAGGGACTCGCAGTATTATCCTGAATCATTGCATAAATTCCCTCCCCACGGGATGAAGGGGTCGGGGTGGGGAGGGTTGCACGAGCAGGAAAAAACCCGTGTTCCGATCCCCTCACCCTGTTCCTCTCCCGGAGGGAGAGGGGACCGTCTTCATCGCCCACCGCGGGGGCCCGGCGCCGCGGCCGGTTTTACCGTCCCCCTCGCCCCCGCGTCGCGGGGGCGAGGGTTTCGGTTGGCAGGCCGTTGAAAAACAGTCTGATAAGGCGCGGGCGGGGATGCCCCGCCCGCGGATCGTGCGTATCGACGCCTGGTCCGGCATAGCCGCACCCGGACCCGTACCGGGTCCGGCCCGTTGAAAAAGGCCGGGAGGGTCTTTGGGCGTGCCCCGGCCCCTTGTCCACCCGCGCACATTCCCGGCCGCCGGGCCCGGTTCCCGCTGCCTTCTGCGGTAACATAACCCTCATGCGTTCCGCCTTTCTTCCCGGTGTCCTGCGCCTTTCCTCGCTGCTGCTGGGCCTGCTCCTGGCCGCGCCGGCGGTGCCGGCGGCGGCCGACGAGGCCCCGCCGGGCCCCGACATCAAGGCGCTGAAAAAGGAGCTCAAGGGCATCGAGCGCGACCTGCGCCGCCGCCGCTACGACGAGGCCCGGCTCAAGGACTGGCTGGCCCGTCTCACCGGGGTCAAGACCGCCGCCGTCGGCTGCGTGGAGGAGGTGAGCACGGCGCTGGCGGACCTGGAGAAGAGCATGGAGAGCCTGGGCGAGCCCGCCGCCGCCGAGCCGGCGGAGGTCAAGCGCAAGCGCGCGGCCCTGGCCCGGGACAAGGCGGCGCTGGAGAAGCGCCAGGCCTCCTGCCGGCTGCTGTCGCTGCAGGCCGAGGAGCTGCTGGCCAAGGTGGGCGAGCGGCACAAGGCCCTGCTGGCGCGGCGGCTGCTGGCCCGCGGGCCGCCCCTGTGGGCACTGGCCGGGGAGACCCTGCGCGAGCCGGTGATCTGGCGCGACACCGCGGTGCAACTGTGGCGGGAGCTGGGCGCCCTGTGGCGCATGCCCCTGGGTCGCCTGGTGGCACTGGGAGGCCTCCTGGCGCTGGCCGCGGGCCTCGGCCTGTGGCTGCGCCGGGGCCTGCAGCTGTGGCTGGCCCACCACCTGGCGGCGGCCACCCTGTCGGCGCGTTTCACCCGGGCGCTGATGGCGAGCCTGGCCCACTACGCGCCCCACCTGCTGTTCGCCACCGCGGCTGCGGGCTTTGCCCTGGCCACCACCGCGGGCGCGGACCCGGCGCCGCTGGGCAGCGTGGCCGCCTACGGCCTGCCATTCTATTTCCTGCTCCTGGCCGCCATCCACCTGTTCCTGCAGCCGCTGCCGCCGGCACGGCCCTTTGTGGAAGTGCCGGGCGGGGTGGCCGTTCCCCTGGCCCGGCGGCTCAAGGTGCTGGCCACGCTGCTGTACGTGGGCTACCTGCTGTTCGCCACCATCCTGGAGCGGCGCCTGCCGGAGACCGCCTTCCTTCTCGCCCGCGGGGTGTTCGCCGGCTTCTTCGTCGCCAACCTCATGTGGGCGGTGTGGCTGGTGGGCGGCTTTCCCCGTTTCGCCCGCGCGCTGTGGCGGCGCCTGGCCCTGCAGCTGCTGCTGGTCATGGTGCTGGTGGCGGAATGGTGGGGCTGGCGCAACCTGTCCGAGCGCATCCTCCTGGTGGTCATCGGCACCCTGGGGGCGGTGGGGCTGCTGGTCCTGGTCAACCGCATGTTCCAGGAGCTGTACCAGGGGCTGGAGCACGGCACCGAGGACTGGCACCGGGCGGTGCGCCGGGCCCTGGGCCTCAAGGCGGGCGACCACTTCCCCGGCCTGCGTTCCCTGCGGCTGCTGACCCTGGCCGCCATCTGGGCCGGGTTCGCGTGGCTGCTGCTCAAGATCTGGGGCATCTCGGACCCGGTGCTGCAGGAGGCCTACCGCTACCTGGTGGAAGGCTTCACCGTGGGCTCGCTCACCATCGTGCCCTCCAGGCTGCTGCTGGGCGCGCTGGCCTTCACCCTGCTGCTGGCAGTGGCGGGGTGGTTCCGCACCCGGCTGGAGCGGCGCTGGCTGCCGCAGACCCGGCTCGATCACGGCGCCCGCGAGGCCATCGCCGCCATCACCGGCTACAGCGGCGTGGCCGTCGCCGCCCTGGTGGGGCTGGGCGTGGCCGGCTTCGAGTTCACCAACCTGGCCATCGTCGCCGGCGCCCTGTCGCTGGGCATCGGCTTCGGCCTGCAGAACGTGGTCAACAATTTCGTGTCCGGCCTGATCCTGCTGTTCGAGCGCCCCATCCGCACCGGCGACTGGATCTCGGTGGGCGACACCGAGGGCTACGTGCGCAAGATCCGCATCCGTTCCACCCAGATCCAGACCTTCGACAAGGCCGATGTCATCGTGCCCAACAGCGATCTCATCTCGGGCCAGGTGACCAACTGGATGTTGCGCGATCCCCGCGGCCGGGTGCGGGTGCCGGTGGGCGTGGCCTACGGGTCCGACACCCAGCTCGTCAAGCGCCTGTTGTTGCAGGTGGCGCGCGAACACCCCGAGGTCATCACCGACGGCACCATGCCCGAGCCGTGGGTGCTGTTCCGGGCCTTCGGCGACAGCGCCCTGGAGTTCGAGCTGCGGGCCTACATCCGCAACATCGACCGGCGCCTGATGGTGGTGAGCGATCTCAATTTCGCCATCGATGCCATATTCCGCGAGCACGGCATCGAGATCCCCTTCCCCCAGCGCGACCTCCACGTGCGTTCGTGGGACCCCGACGCCCGCCCGCCGCGCGGGCCGGGCGCTTGAGGCGGTGCGGCCGTGAACATTCCGCCGCAACTGCTGCCCGCGCCCTGGCTGTGGATCGCGGGGGTGCTCTATCTCGGCGCCTGGGCCGTGGTGGTGCGCACCGCCCCCTGGCGGGTGCTGCTGGACAGCTCGCGCAGCCATGCCTTTCTCGGGGCCTGCGTGTTTCTCATCGTGCTGTGGCACATCACGGCCATGCCGTTTCCCGGGCTCCAGTACCATTACCTGGGTGCCATGCTGCTCACCCTCATGTTCCGCTGGCAGCTCGCCTTCGTCGGGCTCAACCTGGCGCTGCTGGCCATGGCCGCCGCGGGAACCCTGGACTGGGCCGCGCTGCCCCTCAACGGGCTGGTCATGGGCCTGGCGCCGGCGTTGGCCGCCTGGGGGATCTTCCGCCTGGTGGAGCGGTACCTGCCGCACCACTTCTTCGTCTACATCTTCGCCAACGCCTTCTTCGGCGCCGGCTTCGCCCTCACCGCCACCGTGTTGATCGCCTTCGGCTTGCTGCTGGCGGCCGACGCCTACAGCCTCGGCCAGCTCACCCGGTCCTACCTCAGCTACCTGCCGCTGATGTTCTTCCCCGAGGCCTTCATCACCGGCATGCTCACCGCCCTGCTGGTGGTGTTCTACCCCCGCTGGGTGCTGACCTTCGACGACGCCCGGTATCTCCAGGGAAAATAGGCGGGCGAGAACGTGGTTCGCGGCGGGGCGCTGCTCCCGCCAGGAATACAGGGTGCGTTCGCCCCGCAAACGCACCGGATGAACTCTGAGGAAAGGCGCGGCGGATCCGATTCGGTATACATGAGAAGTGGCAGGCCGGAGTGGTTCAGCCGTCGCCGCCGTCCACCCGCGGCTGCCAGAGCATGGGCAGGTAGACCACGGCGAACAGGCCGAAGGCGGCCATCCACAGGAACTGCGAGGCCTGGATCAAGGCCAGGGTGGCGGCGCCGGCCCAGGCGGCGGCCACGCGCAACAGGGTGGCGGCGAGGACCAGACCGAACATCCAGCCCACGCTGCGCGGCGGTTGGAATACGTCGCGCCCGGTGTGGCCGAGGCTCACCCGGGCCATCATGCCCAGGGTCATCATGCCGATGCCGCCGGCGGCGAAGGCGTGCACTGCCACGGTGAGCGGCCATCCGGCCAGCGGGGCGGCGGCGCGCAGGGCGAGACCCGCCACCAGCCAGGCATAGGCCAGGTAGAGCACCCACAGCAGCGGCCTGCGCCAGATCCCGGGTGTGTGCCAGTCGTACAGGCGCAGGCCGTGGACCAGTGCGAGGAGAGCGGCGAGCACGGTGCCGGCCGGGACCAGGGAAGCGGGGCCCAGGGGAGAGAGGGTCTCCACCGCGGTGAAGGCCAGGTACAGGACCAGGCTGGAGAGATCCACCCAGCGGCGGTTGCGCAGGCTGACCTCGCCCTCCACGCCACGCTCGATGAAGAAGGGAATCACCCTCCGGCCCATCATGAAGATGAGGCCGACGATGGTGTACAGGGCCAGGTAGCGGCCCATGTAACCGCCGTACTGGAGCCGCCCGGCCAGGCCCTCGTGGAACAACCATGCCGCCAGGGCCAGCAGGGCCACCTTGCCGCAGATGGCCAGGTTGACCCATTGGCGCCGGCGCCAGATGGGCACGGCGATGGCGGCGGCCAGGGCCAGGGGAAAGGCCACGTTGATCCATTCCGCGGCCCGGGCCAGCGCCGGATCCCCGCTCCAGACCAGCAGCCGCCCGGCCAGCCAGAGCAGGACCAGCGCGGCCAGCCCGCCCCCGCGCGGGGTGGGCAGGCCCGTCCAGTTGCGCACCGCGGTGAGGAGGAAGCCGGCCACCACCGCCATGGCGTAGCCGAACAGCATCTCGTGGGCGTGCCACATGACGGGCGCCCCTGTTCCCACCCTGGCCCGGGGGACGACGGCCAGCAACCACCACCACAGGCCCATGGCGATGACAGCGTAGAGCGCCGCGGCGGCGAAGAAGGGCCGGAAGCCCAGCCGCAGCAGGGCCGGGCCCTTGGGCCGAGATGGTTCTCCGATGGGCAGGGATGCGGACATGGAGCCTGGCGGTGAATCCGTGCGCTGTTCTGGTGCGTGCTGCTATTGGTACACAGGTGCAAGGGCCTGCGGGGCGGATGACGGCGGAATGACCACCGGCCGGTCTTGTCCGTGCAAAACGGAGGTGATCTCCCGCGCTGCCCTCCGCCGGCCACGAGGATGGCCTGGATGGAAATATAGCGGCGGCGGGGTCCGGGGCACTTGATCCGGATCAGGGCGTGGCGCTGAGGCGGCGTGCAATCTCCCAGCCGTTCTCGCCCCGCCAGTGGGCGTCCATGTCGGCGGCGGTGCCGGGCAGGGTGATGACCCCCTCGCCCTGGCTGGCGATGACCTCGTCGGAGTCGAGAAACCGAATCTCGCGGTACTGGCGCACGAAATCGGCCACCGAGTGCAGGCCGTCTTCGGCGGCGCGCAGGCTGCAGCCGTCGCAGTGGGCACCGGCGGCGTCGCAGCGCCGCTCGCGGCACCAGGCCAGCGCGGCGTCCAGGCCCTCGGCATCCACTTCCGGGTATTCCCGGAGGAAACGGGTGCGCCCTATCTCGTCGCAGGCGGCCACGATTTCGTACACGGTGAGCATGGTCCCGTTGAGGCGCGGGCAGCCGTTGCAGATCCCGGCGTCGATGACGATGGGCTCGAGCATGGTGGCTGCATTATAGCCGAATCCCTGCTACCGGACGGCCGGCGCCGGGGCGCCCGGACTCACGCCGGCGCCGGCCCGCGGCGGTGGAACCAGTCGTAGATCAGCTTGTCGAGGCTGGCCTTGCCGGGTCCGCTGAACAGCAGCGGGAGGAACATGACGAGGTACATGAGGGGCAGCTTCCAGCCGTTGTTGCACACGTTGTAGCCGTGACCGGCATGGACCGCGGCCCAGGCCACGACGGTGAGGATGATGAGGGACAGGCTGAAGAAGCGGGTGCCCAGGCCGATGACCAGGCCCACCGCGCCCAGCAGCTCGAACCAGGTGGCGAGGAACCAGCTCACGTCGGCGGGGATGACGTCGAAGGGAAACGGGAAATCGGACCGGATCTGGGCGAACCAGTTCTCGCCGTTGAATTTCTCCACCCCGGATTCCCAGAACTCCCAGGCCAGCAGCAGGCGCAGCCCGAGCTGGGGCAGGAAGGTGCCCGCCAGGTCGAGCCGGGCGGTGACGGCATCGAAGACGGCGACGGCTTTTTCCATCGTTTCCTCCTGCATCGGGAAGGCGCCCCGTCCGGGGAAGCGCCCGGTGATCGCCCCGCGGGTTACCCGCCGCCCGCCCGGATGCCGGCCACGGCGCCCCGCCGGTGGAGGTCCTGGAGGGTCTCCAGGCCGCCCCGTACCACCACGTCGGGAGCGGGATGATCCATCTCGCGGGCGATGCGGCGCAGCATGGCCTCGCCGCTGGGGTCTTCGCCGGCCTGGATCAGCTCCAGCAGGTGCGCGGTGACGGGGTTGATCTCGAGAAAGTGCACCTCGTCCCCGGCGTCGCGGTAGACCAGCAGGAAGGTGGGCGCGGGGCCTGCCTCCGCCGGCTGGAAGTCGGGCCCGATGCGGTGCACGGGGTAGCGGTAGGCCAGGGGCCAGGCCAGGGGCGAGAGCACCGGCCGGCCCGAGAGCAGGTCACCGTCGCGGTCCACGCCCGGCGGCACCGGCTCGTCGTCGGCCATGGCCAGGGCCAGCTCCACCCATTCGTAGTGGGCGAGCTCGTACAGGAACGGAGGGTCTTCCGGGTCCGGTGCGCGCTCGTGTTCCAGGTAGTGGAGGAACTCGCGCGGCATTTCCGGAAACAGGGGCGTGGTGGCGCGGTGGCGGGCGAAGTAGTCCCGGATCATGGCGTGCCAGCGCTCGTCCGGCGTGATGGAGCGCAGCACAGGATACGAGGAGGCCATGAAGTCTTCCACGTTGTTGTAGAACAGCTCCACGTAGATGTTCATGCGCCGGGCCTCCACGCCGGGCGGCCGCGGGTGGCGCTCCGGGTCGCGGATGTGGGCGGTGAAGGCGTACTGGTGGGCCGTGAAGGCCGGCCGCTCAGCCCCGTCGGCGGAGTGCGTCACGGGTTTTCTCCTCCCACTTGTGCTGCAGGCGGGCGATCATGTCCACTTCCTGCAGCAGTTCGTCCAGGGGCGGCAGGTTGAAGTCGCGTTCCAGCAGCGTGGGGATCACGCCGAAGCGGGCGTAGGCCTTCTCCAGCAGGGCCCACACGGGATCGATGACGTCGGCGCCATGGGTGTCCACGATGAGATCGTCGGCCTCGTAGTAGTGGCCGGCCACGTGGATGTAGGCGATGCGCTCGCCCGGCAGGGCGTCGAGGAAGGCCTCGGCATCGTAGCGGTGGTTGACGCTGTTGACGTAGATGTTGTTGACGTCCAGGAGCAGGTCGCAGTCGGCTTCCTCCAGCACTGCGTTGAGGAAGTCGATCTCGGACATCTCGCTGCCGGGAGCGACGGTGTAATAGGAGACGTTCTCCATGGCGATGCGCTGCTCCAGGATGTCCTGCACCCGGCGGATGCGCGCGGCCACGTAACGGACCGCCTCCCCGGTGAAGGGAATGGGCAGCAGGTCGTAGAGGTGGCCGTCGTCGGAACAGTAGCTCAGGTGCTCGCTGTAACAGCGGATGCCGTGCTCGCGGAGGAAGCGCTTGAGCCGTTGCAGGAAGGCCTCGTCCAGGGGGGCGGGTCCGCCGATGGACAGGGACAGGCCGTGGCAGATGAAGGGGTGTTGCTCGGTCATCCGGCGGAACCAGCGCCCGTAGCGGCCGCCGACGCCGATCCAGTTCTCGGGCGCCACCTCCCAGAAGTCCACCCGGGGGGTGGGCCGGTCTGCGAGCGGGCCCATGAGGGCCCGCCGCAGTCCCAGCCCGGCGCCGTGAACCGGATAGTTCACGGTACGTTCGGTCATGTGCGGCTCACTTCTTCATGTTGCCGCACTTGCCCTCGCCGCACTTGCCTTCCTTCTTGGCCTTTTCCTTGGCCTTGGCCTTGTTGTCGGCGCCGCACTTGCCTTCGCCGCACTTGCCTTCACCGCAGCGGCCTTCCTTGGTCTTGGCGCTGGCCTTCTTGCCGGCGCCGCACTTGCCCTCGCCGCACTTGCCCTCCTTGGCGGCCACCTGCATGTAGCCGCCGGGCAACTCGGTCACGGCGAAGGGATTGGCACCGGTCTCCGTGGCATTGGCCACGTTGCTGGCCGCCAGGCCGGCGGCGAACGCGGTGCCCATGGCGAGGGTCAGGGTCTTGCTGGTCTTTGTGGACATGAACTTGCCTCCATAGCGAGTTGCATAAAACGGGCCGGGGCCCTTGTTGTGTCTTGGTCGGTGGAATGCAAAGCGGAGAGATGGTGCCGCCACCTGGACATGTGACCCGGGTGGCGGGCCGAAGTTTCACCCCTCGTGGTGCAAACGCGACCGCGGCCCCCGTTGCCGGATTCTCGCGCGTCCGGCTCGGTTTCGCGCGGGAGCCGGGGATCAGTATACCGGGGGGTAGGAAGCCGAATCCATTTCATTCTGGTCGGATTGTGTGATCCATTTCCACAAATGAAGCAATGGTATGCGCCTGGTCCTGCAACGGGCCGGGTGTTCAGCCGCGGGTCTTGTCCGGGTACTCGCACAGGTCCTCGATGACGCAGGACCCGCAGCGGGGCTTGCGGGCGAGGCAGGTGTAGCGCCCGTGGAGGATGAGCCAGTGGTGGGCATCCTTTTTATATCGCTCGGGCACCACCTTGAGCAGCGCCCGCTCCACCGCCAGCGGGGTCTTGCCCGGGGCCAGGCCGGTGCGGTTGGCGACGCGGAAGATGTGGGTGTCCACGGCGATGGTGGGTTCGCCGAAGGCGGTGTTGAGGATGACGTTGGCGGTCTTGCGGCCCACGCCGGGCAGGGCCTCCAGGGCCTTGCGGTCGCGGGGCACGCGGCCGCCGTGCTCGTCGAGCAGGATGCGGCAGGTCTTGACGAGGTTGCGGGCCTTGGTGTTGAACAGGCCGATGGTCTTGATGTAGCGCTTCAGTCCCGCCTCGCCCAGGGCCAGCATCTTCCGGGGCGTGGGTGCCACCTTGAACAGCTCGCGCGTGGCCTGGTTGACGCTGCGGTCGGTGGCCTGGGCCGACAGGATCACGGCGACGAGGAGCTGGAAGGGGGTACGGTACTTGAGCTCCGTGGTGGGGGCGGGGTTGGCCTGTTTCAGGCGGCGGAAGATTTCGTCGATCTTCTTCTGGTCCACGCGCGCGGTTCCGCTCTCCTCCCGGCCGGCCCGGGCCCGGGGTTCAGTGGCCGTGGGCCGGGGCCGGTCCGGCCACGGGCACCGGGCGGCGCCGGCGCTCCAGCCGGGCGTCGATGATGTTCTTGAGCGCGATGAGCAGGCCCAGGCCGATGAAGGCCCCCGGCGGCAGGATGGCCAGCAGGAAGCCGCGGTAGTCGGGAATCACGGTCAGCGCCGCGTCGCGCAGGGCCTCGCCGAACATGAGATGGGCGTGGGAGAACAGGGTGCCGAAGCCCAGCACCTCGCGCAGGGCGCCCAGCAGCAGCAGCACCATGGTGAAGCCCAGGCCCATGAACAGGCCGTCAGCCAGAGACTGGCCCACCGGGTGCTTGGAGGCGAAGGCCTCGGCGCGGGCGATGATGGCGCAGTTGGTGACGATGAGGGGAATGAAGATACCCAGGATGTTGTAGAGGTCGAAGAACCAGGCCTTCATGGCCATCTCGATGGCGGTGACCACGGCGGCGATGATCATGACGAAGACCGGGATCCGGATCTCCGGCCGCACCCACTGGCGGATGGCGGAGACGATGGTGTTGGAGGCCACGAGCGTCAGGGTGGTGGCCAGGCCCAGGCCCAGCGCGTTGACCACGGTGCTGGTCACCGCCAGCAGCGGGCACAGGCCGAGGATCTGCACGAAGGCCGGGTTGTTGCCCCACAGGCCCTGGTAGGCGATCTCACCGTATGGTCCCCGGTTCATGGGTGCACGCTGTCCTCGGTCGCGGCCGGGGCGGCGAACAGCTCGTCCCGGTGGTGCTGATAATACTCGAGCGCCCGCCGCACCGCGGCCACCACGGCGCGCGGGGTGATGGTGGCGCCGGTGAACTGGTCGAACACGCCGCCGTCGCGCTTCACCCGCCACTGCTCCGGCGGCGGGTCGCGCAGCGACTTGCCGGCGAAGCCCAGGATCCAGTCCGATTTGCGCTCGTCGATGGCGTCGCCCAGGCCGGGTGTCTCGCGGTGGTCCACCACCCGCACGCCCAGCAGGGTGCCGTCGTGGCGCACCGCCACCAGCAGGCGGATTGTACCATTGTAGCCGTCGGGGGCGACGGCGGTGAGCACCGCCGCCACCGGCCGGCCGCCGCGGCGGGCGCGGTAGACCGGCAGGGGCTCGTCGCCGCCCAGCCGGGCCGGGGCGCGGACGTGGGTGACGTCCGCGAACAGGTCGTTGTCGTGGCTGGTGGCAGGGACCAGCGCGTGGAGCTGGCGCAGCACCGCCTGGCGCTGGTTCTCAGCGATGCGCGGGGCGGTGGCGTCATGGGTCCAGGCCAGCAGCGCGGCGGCGATGACGGCGAACAGCCCCAGCAGCACCGCGCTCACGATCATGTTGCGCAGGACCGCGTTCACCGCCCCTGTTCCTCGCCGAACACCCGCGGCCGGGTGTAGTGGTCGATGGTGGGGACCGCCATGTTCATGAGCAGCACGGCGAAGGCTACCCCGTCGGGATAGCCGCCCCAGGTGCGGATGACGTACATCAGCGCCCCGATGCCGGCGCCGTAGACCAGCCGCCCGCGCGGGGTGGTGGAGGCGGTGACCGGGTCGGTGGCGATGAAGAAGGCCCCCAGCATGGCGGCGCCCGAGAACAGGTGGAACAGGGGCGGCGCGTAGCGCGCCGGGTCCAGCAGCCAGAAGCCCAGGGCCAGCAGTCCCAGGGTGCCCAGCATGGCGGCGGGGATCTGCCAGGCGGCGATGCGGCGCCACAGCAACCACAGTCCGCCAAGCAGGAACAGGCCGTTGATCCAGGCCCAGCCCACGCCGCCCACGCGGGCGAACAGGTCGGGCCGCGACGCCATGGCCTCGGCCACCGGCCGGCCCAGCCCGATCTGGGTGCGCAGGGTGTCCAGCGGGGTGGCCTGGGTCAGGGCGTCGAGGGTGGCGCCCGGGGGCAGGGTGCCGGCGAGGCTGTAGTGCAGCACCGCGGCCAGGTCCAGGCCGCCGTCGCCCGGCGGCAGCCAGGCCACCATCTCGCGGGGAAAGGAGACCAGCAGCAGGGCGTAGCCGGCCATGGCCGGGTTGAAGGGGTTGTAGCCGAGGCCGCCGTAGAGGTGCTTGGCCACGATGACGGCGAACGCGGTGCCGGTCACGGGCAACCACCACGGCACCAGCGGCGGCAGGGCCAGGCCCAGCAGCAGGGCGGTGACCAGGGCGCTGCCGTCGGCCAGGGCCGGGCGCACCGGCCGGTGCCGCAGCCCGAGCACCGCCGCCTCCGCCGCCAGGGCGGTGGCCGCGCACCAGGCCATATTGACCAGCACCCCGGGGCCGAAGAACCACGCCGCGGCGGCGGTGCCCGGCACCAGCGCTGCCACCACCGCGAACATGAGCCGGCCCACGTTGCCCGCCGGGGCCAGGTGGGGCGAGCTGTGGCGGGGCTCAAACCGCATCGTCGTCGCTCTCCCCGCCGTCGCCGGCCAGGCGCCGGCGGCGTTCCTCGGCCTCGGCCAGGGCCTTGCGCTGGGCCTCGGTCCGGGGCTCCACGTTGCGCGCCCGGGCGTGCTGTTGCTCGCGCCGGGCCTTGACCCGCTCCAGCGCCGCCTGGATGGCGGCCTGCTTGGCCGCCTCGTCGCCGCCCCGGGCCTTCTTGAGCAGCTCCTTCTTGCGCCGCTGGCGTTCCTCCTTTTCGCGCTTCTCCCGTTCCAGCCGCTGCAGGCGGAATTCGTGCCGGCGCCGCGCCAGGTCGGCCTTGCGCCGTTCCTTTTCCTGGGCCCAGATCTGGGTCTTGGCGAAGCGGTAGTACTGCACCAGCGGGATGTGGGACGGGCAGACGTAGGCGCAGCAGCCGCACTCGATGCAGTCGAACAGGTGGAAGTCCTGCACCTTGTCCATGTCGCGCGCGCGGGCGAACCAGTAGAGTTCCTGCGGCAGCAGCTTCGCCGGGCACACCCGCGCGCACTCGCCGCAACGGATGCAGGGGCGCACCGGCGCCGCCTGGCGGTGGGGATCGTGGTCCAGGCCCAGGATGCAGTTGGTGGTCTTGATCACCGGCACCGCGTCGCTGGCCAGCTCGAAGCCCATCATGGGGCCGCCCATGACGAGCTCGGTGATGTCGGTGGTGCGGGCCCCGGCCAGGGCCAGCAGGTCGCTCACCGGCGTGCCCACGCGCACCTCCAGGTTGCGCGGCCGCTCCATGGCCGGGCCGGTGACGGTGACCAGGCGCGAGACCAGGGGCTCGCCGCGGTGGATGGCCCGGTACACCGCCGCCGCGGTGCCCACGTTGTGGCACACGATGCCCACCTCCACCGGCAGCTTCTGGCTGGGGACGGCCTTGCCGGTGAGCGCCAGGATGAGCTGCTTCTCGCCCCCGGCCGGGTAGCGCGTGGGCACCGGGCAGACGCGGATGATGTCGCGCTCGTCCGCTTCCAGCGCGCCTTCCAGCGCGGCGAGGGCCTCGGGCTTGTTGTCCTCGACCCCGATGAGGCAGCGCCGCGCGCGCAGGGCGTGACGCATGATCTTCAGGCCCTCGATGATCTCCCGCGGGCGCTCGCGCATGAGCATGTCGTCGCAGGTGATCCAGGGCTCGCACTCGGCGCCGTTGAGGATCAGGGTGTCCACCGCGTGATCCGGCCCAGGGTTGAGCTTGATGAAGGTGGGGAAGCCGGCCCCCCCCAGGCCCACGATGCCGGCCTCGCGGATGACGTTGCGCAGGGCACTGGGGTCCAGGGCCTCGTAGTCGGGCAGCGGCCGGCAGTCGGGGTGCGGGCGGTCCTCGCCGTCGGTCTCGATGACGATGCAGGGCGCGGCCAGGCCCGAGGGATGCGGCACCGGCCGCTCCTCGATGGCCGCCACGGTGCCGGAGCTGGGGGCGTGCACCGGCGCGCTCACGTACTCGTCGGCCCGTGCCAGCACCTGGCCGCGGGCCACGCGCTGGCCCGCCTCCACCACCGGCACCGCCGGGTTGCCGATGTGCTGCTGCAGTGGCAGCACCAGCAGCGGCGGCACCGGCGCCGCGGCCACCGGCTCGCGGGTGGAGACGGCCTTGTGCCCGTCCAGCGCCAGGCCGCCGGGAAACGACCAGGTGCGGCAGGCGGTCACGGCGCCGCCTCCCGCGCCGCGGGCGTCCCGGCCTGTTCCTCCTCCTCGGGATAGGGCCAGACCCAGTCGGCCAGGGTCTTTTTCACCGGCACCATGTGGATGCAGTCCACCGGGCAGGGCGGGAGGCACAGCTCGCAGCCGGTGCACTCGTCGGCGATGACGGTGTGCATCTGCTTGGCCGCGCCGAGGATGGCGTCCACCGGGCAGGCCTGGATGCACAGGGTGCAGCCGATGCACACCTGCTCGTCGATGACCGCCACCATCTTTTCCTTGTGCTGGCCGTGCTCCTCGTTGAGGGGCTTGGGGTCGCGCCCCAGGAGGTCGGCCAGGGCCTGGATCACCGCCTCGCCGCCGGGCGGGCACTGGTTGATGTCGGCCTCACCGCGGGCGATGGCCTCGGCGTAGGGACGGCAGCCGGGAAAGCCGCACTGGCCGCACTGGGTCTGGGGCAGGAGGCGGTCGATCTGGTCGACGATGGGGTCCTCCTCGACCTTGAACCGGACCGCGGCGAAGCCCAGCAGCAGGCCGAAGGTCACGGCCAGGGCGGTGAGCACGAGGAGCGCGGTGAGCATCTCAGCCCTTGACCAGGCCGGAGAAGCCCATGAAGGCGATGGACATGAGTCCGGCGGTCACCAGCGCAATGGACGCGCCGCGGAACGGGGCCGGCACGTCGGCGGCGTTGATGCGCTCGCGCATGGCGGCGAACAGGATCAGCACCAGCGAGAAGCCCACCGCGGCCCCGAACCCGTACACCGCCGACTCGACGAAGCCGTGGCGGGTCTGGACGTTGAGCAGCGCCACGCCCAGCACCGCGCAGTTGGTGGTGATGAGGGGCAGGAAGATGCCCAGCACCTGGTACAGCAGCGGGCTGGTCTTGCGCACCACCATCTCGGTGAACTGCACCACCACGGCGATGACGAGGATGAAGGTGATGGTGCGCAGGTATTCCAGGCCCAGGGGCGCGAGCAGGTATTCGTTGGCCAGGTAGCTGGTGACCGAGGACAGGGTGAGGACGAAGGTGGTGGCCAGGGCCATGCCGGTGGCGGTCTCCAGCTTGCGCGAGACCCCCATAAACGGGCACAGGCCCAGGAACTTCACCAGGACGAAGTTGTTGACCAGGATGGTGCTGACGAGAATGAGGGCCAGGTCTGTCATGGCTTCCGCTTCAGGTACTGTGCCGGGCGCCGGCGTGCCCGCGGCAGGTCGTCCCATGGTAGTGGCGGGCCCGCGGGCTGACAACCGCGCGCGCGGTACGGGTTGGCGCCCGGCGGAGAAGCCGCACGGGGCCGGGGCCTATTTGACCTTCATGCCGGGTGCGGCGCCGTCGTCGGGCCCGATGAGAAACGGGCCGCCGCCGTCGCCGGCGGCCAGCACCATGCCCTCGGAGACCCCGAAGCGCATCTTGCGCGGCTTGAGGTTGGCCACCATCACCACCAGGCGGCCTTCCAGGTCCGCCGGCGCGTAGGCGCCCTTGATGCCGGCGAACACGGTGCGGGTTTCGCCGCCCAGGTCCAGGGTCAGGCGCAACAGCTTGTCCGCGCCCTCCACCGTCTCGGCCCGGGTCACCCGGGCCACCCTCAGGTCGATTCTGGCGAAGTCGTCAATGGTGATGGTTTCCACTTTTTCTTCTCCCGTGTCCGGGGCGGCCGCCGGCTGCGCCGCCAGGTCCTGGCGCGAGTCGGCCACCATGGCCTCCACCCTGGCCGGGTCGATGCGCGTCATCAGGGGC
>JALSIK010000198.1 GCA_026990045.1 Chromatiales bacterium
GTACCCAGTACCCAGCCCCCAGCCCCCAGCACCCAGCACCCAGCCCCCGTTGAAGGTAATATACCGACGCGGCATCCGTGCCGCGGAGGGGGAAACAAGCACAGGAGGAGGGAGAGCCCATGCATGTCACCCTGGTGCACGTGCACGTGAAGCCGGAGCACGTGGACGACTTCATCGCGGCCACGCGCCGCAACCACGAGGCGTCGGTGAAGGAACCGGGCAACCTGCGTTTCGACGTGCTGCAGCAGGCCGACGATCCCACCCGCTTCGTGCTCTACGAGGCCTACCGCTCCGAGGCCGACGCCCGCGCGCACAAGGACACCGCCCATTACCTGGAATGGCGCGAGGCGGTGGCGGACTGGATGGCGGAGCCGCGCCAGGGCATCGTCCACCGCGGCCTGTGCCCGTGAGCGGCGCCTGAGGCCCATGGCCCGGCCCAGGGCGGTCTACGCCTGCAGCCAGTGCGGGGCCCGCTTTCCCAAGTGGGCCGGCCAGTGCGGCGAGTGCGGCGCCTGGAACACGCTGGTAGAGGAAGTGGCGGCGCCGGCGCCCGCCGGCCGCTTCCAGGGCTTCGCCGGCGAGGCCGGCTCGCCCGTGCGCCTGCTGCGCGAGGTCACCCCCGAGGAGGTGGCGCGGGTGCCCGCGGGGGTGGACGAGCTGGACCGGGTGCTGGGCGGCGGCCTGGTGCCGGGCTCGGTGGTCCTGCTGGGCGGCGACCCCGGCATCGGCAAGTCCACCCTCCTGCTGCAGACGGTGGTGCGGCTGCACGAGCGCCTGCCGGCGCTCTACGTCACCGGCGAGGAGTCGCTGGAGCAGGTGAGCCTGCGCGCCCACCGCCTGGGCCTGGCCCTGGGGGACCAGCGGCTGCTGGCCGAGACCGCGCTGGAGCGCATCCTGGCGGTGGCGCAGCAGGAGCGCCCGGGCCTGATGGTGATCGATTCCATCCAGACCCTCTACACCGCCGAGCTCCAGTCGGCCCCGGGCTCGGTGGCCCAGGTGCGCGAGTGCGCCGCCCGGCTGGTGCGCTTCGCCAAGCAGAGCGGCACCGCGCTGTTCCTGGTGGGCCACGTGACCAAGGAGGGCACCCTGGCCGGGCCGCGGGTGCTGGAGCACATGGTGGACACGGTGCTCTACTTCGAGGGCCGCAGCGGCGAGCGCTACCGGGTGGTGCGCGCGGTGAAGAACCGCTTCGGCGCGGTCAACGAGCTGGGCGTGTTCGCCATGACCGACCGGGGGCTCAAGGCGGTGTCCAATCCCTCGGCCATCTTCCTCTCGCGCCACGCCGAGGCCGTGCCCGGCAGCGTGATCACGGTGACGCTGGAAGGCACGCGGCCGCTGCTGGTGGAAGTGCAGGCGCTGGTGGACGAGAGCCACCTGGCCAACCCGCGCCGGGTCACCGTGGGCCTGGAGTCCAACCGCCTGGCCATGCTGCTGGCGGTGCTCCACCGCCACGGCGGCGTGGCCACCGCGGATCAGGACGTCTTCGTCAACGTGGTGGGCGGGGTGCGGGTGAGCGAGACCGCGGCCGACCTGCCGGCGCTGCTGGCGGTGATGTCCAGCCTGCGCGGGCGGCCGCTGGACCCGCGCACGGTGGCCTTCGGCGAGGTGGGCCTGGCGGGGGAGATCCGGCCGGTGCAGAACGGCCAGGAGCGCCTGGCCGAGGCGGCCAAGCACGGTTTCACCCGCGCCATCGTGCCGGCGGCCAACGCGCCCAGGAAGCCCGTGAAGGGGCTGGAGGTGGTGGCGGTCAGCCGCCTCGACGCGGCCTTGCAGGCGGGCTGACCAGGAGCTCGCCCAGCTCGCGCTCCAGCAGCGCCGGGTCGCCCAGGTTCAGCTCCATGAGCCGCCGCAGGTGGGAGGCGGAGTCCACGTCCAGGTGCACGATCTCGCAGCCGATGCGGTCGTCCTCCACGTGGGCCACGCGCACGTCCAGGTCCAGCGCGGTGCCGTCCTCGGCCAGCAGCAGGCGCAGGTGGCAGGCGTCGTCGCGCTTGCCGGTCCAGCCGTCGGGCCGCGCCACCAGGGCCCCGCGCAGGCTGATGTCCACGAGCTGGCAGCGGCGCGCGGTGTCGCCCGGCGGGCAGGCGATCTCGGTCTCGGCCACGAAGGGGATGCGGGTGAAGTGCCGCTTGTCCGTGGTGGATGTGGTCATGGGGCACCTCCCTGCGGCGGGCCCGGGGGTCTATTCGTAGTAGAACTGCATGCGCACGTTGCCGATCTGGATGATGTCGCCATCCTCGAGCTTGTGCGTGCGGTCGCCTATCTCTTCATCGCCCACCCGGGGCGAAACTTTACCCTCCAGGTGGGAGAGAAAGTAGCCGTCGTCGCGGCGGGCGATGACGGCGGTGGCCACGCCGGGCTTGCCCAGGTTGGTGATGGACCGGTTGAGGCTCAGGGTCTTGCCCAGGTTCTGGCCGTTGAGGATCTGCAGCCAGGCCGGGCGCAGGCCGTCCCGGCCCGCGGGCGCGGCGGGGGCCGGTTCCGGGTCCGGCTCGGCCACCGCCGCCGGCGCGGGCGCGCGAGCCGGCGCGGCGTGCTCGATGACCTCGTCGTACTGGTAGTTCAGGGTGTGCTTGCCCACGCGGATGATGTCGCCGTCCTTGAGGGTGTGCTCGCGGATGCGCTCGTTGTTGACGAAGGTGCCTTCCTCGCCGGAGAGATCGCGCAGGACGGTCCGGGTGCCCTGGGTGATGAACACCGCGTGGCGCGGCGCCAGGGCCAGGCTGTCGACGTGAATGGTGCAGGCGGGATCGCGGCCCACCACCATCTCCCCCTGCAGCACGGGGATGATCTTGAGCACCCTTCCCTTGAAGGACAGCGTGAGCTTGGACACGGGGAACCAGAAAATTCTTGAATTATCCGAAGATTATAGACCGTTTTTAATCCGGTTGCACAACTGGCGCCCCGTCCTGTCCGGGCGGCTGGCGGCCCACCCATCGGGCCTCCACCCGCACCGTCTTGACGCTGTTGCGCCCGGTCTGCACCACCTCCAGGGGGTAGCCCTCCAGCATCAGGCTGGTGCCGGGGTCAGGGATGTCCTCCAGGTATTCGAGGATGCGCCCGTTGAGGGTCTTGGGGCCCTCGGAGGAGAGCTGCCAGCCCAGGGCCCGGTTGAGATCGCGGATGGTGATGGAGGCGTCGATGAGATAGCTGCCGTCTTCCTGGCGGTGCACGTCGGGACTGGCGGCGGCGGGGTCGGTGGTGAACTCGCCCACGATCTCCTCCAGGATGTCCTCCAGCGTCACCAGCCCGCGCAGGTCGCCGTACTCGTCCACCACCAGGCCGATGCGGCGGCGCTCGCGCTGGAAGTTGAGCAGGGCCTTGTTGAGCGGCGTGCCCTCGGGCACGAAGTAGGGCTCGCGGATGATGGCGCGCAGGGCGGCCTTGCCGGCGGCCGGGTCCTGCAGCAGCCGCACCACGCTGCGCATGTGGACGAAGCCCAGCACGTGGTCGATGTTGTCCTCGTACACCGGCAGCCGGGTGTGGGTGGCGGTGCTGAGCTGGTCCACGATGTCGCTCCAGTCCTCGTTGATGTCGATGCCCACGATCTCGTTGCGCGGCACCATGATGTCCTCCACCGTGGCCTTTTCCAGGTCGAGGATGGACAGCAGCATCTTCTGGTGGCGCCGGGGGATCATGGCCCCGGCCTCGTTGACCACGATGCGCAGCTCCTCGCTGGACAGGCTGTGGGCCTGCTGCGCCTCGGGCGAGACGCCCAGCAGGCGGAACAGGGCGCGGGTGAGCAGGTTCACCAGCCACACCACCGGCCACAGCAGCTTGCCCAGCGGGGCCAGCACCACGGCGGCGGGAAAGGCCACCCGCTCCGGGTTGAGCACGGCCAGGGTCTTGGGCGTGATCTCGGAAAAGATGAGCAGGGCCAGGGTGAGCAGGCCCGAGGCGATGGCCACCGCGGCGTCGCCGCCGAGGCGGTGCCCGATCTCGGCGGTGACCACCGCCGCCGCCACGTTGACCAGGTTGTTGCCCAGCAGGATCAGCCCGATGAGCCGCTCCGGTTTCTGCAACAGGCGCTGGGCCTGGGCCGCGCCGGTGCGCCGGGTCCTGGCCAGGTGGCGCAGCCGGTAGCGGTTGAGGGTCATGAGCCCGGTCTCCGAGCCGGAGAAGAAGCCCGACAGCCCCAGCAGCAGGACCAGGGTGATGCCCAGGATGTAGGTGGGGATCTCGCTCACGGTGCGGGGAGGGGGCCGGGGTCAGGTGCCGAGGATGAGTTCCAGCACCAGCTTGCTGCCGAAGTAGGCCAGCATGAGCAGGACGAAGGCGGCGATGGTCCAGCGGATGGCGGTGCGCCCGCGCCAGCCGAAACGCCAGCGTCCCGCCAGCAGCAGGCCGAACAGGACCCAGGCCGCCACCGACAGCACGGTCTTGTGCACCAGGTGCTGGGCGAACAGGTCCTCCACGTAGAGCGCGCCCAGCACCAGGGCCAGGGACAGGACGGCGAAGCCCAGGCCGATCATGCGGAACAGCAGCCGCTCCATGGTCTCCAGCGGCGGCAGCATGCGCACGAACCCCGCGGCATGGCCCCGGTGCAGGTGGCGTTCCTGCACCGCCAGCAGCAGGGCCTGGACCACCGCCAGCGACAGCAGGCTGTAGGCCAGCACCGAGACCAGGATGTGCGCCTCCAGCCCCGGCGGCAGGCCCGCCGGCAGGTAGTGGTGCTGGTCGCTGGCCAGGCGCAGGCCCAGGGCCAGGGCCGCCAGCGGCAGCACCACGATGGCCAGGTTCTCCAGCGGCCGGCGCAGGGCCGCCACCAGCAGCATGAGGGCCACCAGCCAGCTCACCGCCGAGAGCATGGTGAAGAAGCTGAGGTCGAAGCCGGTCGCCCCGCGCAGGCCGGAGAACAGCACCACGCCGTGCAGGGCCACCGCCACCAGGCCGGCGGCGAGCAGTGCGGTGCGGTGGGACAGCGCCGCGGGCGCCCGCCGGTTGAGGCGCAGCAGCAGCAGCAGGGCCACGGCCAGGTACAGCACCATGGCGATGGTGCCGGCTATGACCATGGGCAACTCGTTGTCTGCGCTGGGGACATGGAGGCAGCGATCATCGCACGGGCACCGGCGGCGGGCCAGCGCGGGGCGGGATTGACTTGTGACTTTCGTATCATTCTGATTTACTTGGAAATGGCATTATAACGAAGCTTTGGTGACAGTGCGCAGAGGACGACACCCGGCTGCAGGTCGCCAGCGGACCGGCCGCTCGCGGAGCCCCCGGTACCCGGGCGGGCGAGGCCGGACGGACGGTTCATCGGGATGAGACTCAAGGTTCTGGGATGCAGCGGCGGCGTCGGCGTTGACCTGCGCACCACCACCCTGTTGCTGGACGGCGACATCCTCATCGACGCCGGCACCGGCGTGGGGGACCTGTCCATCGACGAGATGGCGTGCCTGCGCCACATCTTCATCACCCACTCGCACCTGGATCACATCGCCAGCATCCCCCTGCTGGTGGACACCATCTTCGATCACATCGTCGAGCCCATCGTCATCCACGGCCAGCAGGTGACGCTGGACGCCCTGCGCAACCACGTGTTCAACAACGTCATCTGGCCCGACTTTGCGCGCCTGCCCAACCCGCGCCAGCCGGTGCTGCGCTACGAGCCCATGGCCCCGGGCGAGGTGTTCACCGACGGCGGCCGCGCCATCCACATGGTGGAGGTCAACCACATCGTGCCCGGGGTGGGCTACGTGGCCGAGAGCGGCTCGGGGGTGATGGCCTTCTCCGGCGACACCACCAGCAACGAAGGGTTCTGGGACCACCTCAACACCCTGCCGCGGCTGGACCTGCTGGTGGTGGAGTGCGCCTTCGCCAACAAGGACGCGGAGCTGGCCCGCCGCGCCGGCCACTACTGTCCGGCCACCCTGGCCACGGACCTCGCCCGCCTGCGCCACCGGCCCGAGATCTACATCAGCCACAACAAGCCCGGCGACGAGGACCTCATCTTCTCCGAGTGCACCGCGGCGGTGAACGGCCACCGCATCCATCCCCTGCGCGGGGGCATGGAATTCCGGCTATAATGGCCGCACATTCCGTTGCGGGGAATCGCGTCCCCGCCGCCGGTTCACCGTTTCCGGAGTCACCATGTTCGACGGCCTGACACGCCGGCTGGGCGACACCGTGCGCAAGCTGCGCGGGGTGGGCCGCCTCACCGACGACAACATCAAGGACACCCTGCGCGAGGTGCGCATGGCCCTGCTCGAGGCCGACGTGGCGGTGCCCGTGGTCAAGGACTTCATCGACCACGTGCGCGGCCGGGCCCTGGGCGAGGAGGTCCACCGCAGCCTGACCCCGGGACAGGCCTTCGTCAAGATCGTCCACGAGGAGCTGGTGCGCCTCATGGGCGAGGCCAACGACGCCCTGCGCCTCAACGTCACCCCGCCGGCGGTGGTGCTCATGGCCGGGCTCCAGGGCTCGGGCAAGACCACCACCGCGGCCAAGCTGGCGCGCTACCTCAAGGAGCGCGAGCGCAAGTCGGTGCTGCTGGTCTCGACCGACGTCTACCGGCCCGCCGCCATGGACCAGCTCGCCACCCTCGCCCGCCAGGTGGGCGTGGACCACGTGCCCGCCGACACCGGCGAGGCGCCGGCCGCCATCGCCGCCCGCGCGCTCAAGGAGGCCCGCGTGCGCCATGCCGACGTGCTCATCGTGGACACCGCCGGCCGCCTCCACATCGACCGGGAGATGATGGACGAGATCCGGGAGCTGCACCGGGTGCTGGCGCCGGCCGAGACCCTGTTCGTGGTGGACGCCATGACCGGCCAGGACGCGGCCAACACCGCGCGCGCCTTCGGCGAGGCCCTGCCGCTCACCGGGGTGGTGCTCACCAAGGCCGACGGCGACGCCCGCGGCGGCGCCGCCCTCTCCGTGCGCCAGGTCACGGGGGCGCCCATCAAGTTCCTGGGCACGGGCGAGAAGACCGACGCCCTGGAGCCCTTCCACCCCGACCGCATCGCCTCCCGCATCCTGGGCATGGGCGACGTGCTGTCCCTGGTGGAGGAGGTCACGCGCAAGGTGGACACGGCCGAGGCCCAGGCGCTGGCGCGCAAGCTGAAGAAGGGCAAGGGCTTCGACCTGGAAGACTTCCGCGCCCAGCTCCGGCAGATGCGGGACATGGGCGGGCTGGCCGCCCTGCTGGACAAGCTGCCGGGGGCCGGGGCGCTGCCGCCGGGGGCCGCGGCGGGGGTGGACGACGGCCAGCTCCGGCGGCTGGAGGCCATCATCAATTCCATGACCCCGCAGGAGCGGCGCCGGCCGGACATCATCAAGGGCTCGCGCAAGCGGCGCATCGCCGCCGGCTCCGGGACCCAGGTCCAGGACGTCAACCGCCTGCTCAAGCAGTTCACCCAGATGCAGAAGGTGATGAAGAAGATGGGCAAGGGGGGCATGAAGAACATGCTCCGCGGCCTGGGCGGGCGCCTGCCCCCGGGTTTCGGTTGACGGCCGGGGCTTCACAGCGGGGCGGATTGGGGTAGAATAGCGCGTTTTCCGGGCCCGGGTGGGCCGGGCCAGGCGAGTTTCAGGAACACAGGCAGGACATGGTCACCATCCGACTGACACGCGGCGGCGCCAAGAAGCGCCCCTTCTACCACATCGTGGTCACCGACAGCCGCAACAAGCGCGACGGCCGCTACATCGAGCGCGTGGGCTTCTTCAATCCCATCGCCAGCGGCAACGACCCCCGGCTCAGCATCCAGCGCGAGCGGGTGGACTACTGGCTGTCCCGGGGCGCCCGCACCAGCGAGCGCGTGGCCAGGCTGCTGAAGGAAGCGGCCGGCTGAACCCTTCCATGGCCCGCCGCCGCGAGCCCGAGGGCCTCGTGGAGCTGGGCCGTATCACCGGTGTCTGGGGCGTGCGCGGCTGGGTCCGCGTCCAGTCCCACACCGAGCCCCGCACCAACATCCTCGGCTACCGGCCCTGGCACCTGTGCCGCGACGGCCACTGCCGCCCGGTGGAGCTGACCGACGGCCGGGCCCAGGGCAAGGGTATCGTCGCCCGCCTGGCCGGGGTGGACGACCGCGACATGGCCGCCACCCTCGTGGGGGCCGTCATCTGCGTGCCCCGCTCGGCCCTGCCCGAACCGGCCCCGGGCGAGTACTACTGGACCGATCTCGAGGACCTGGACGTGGTCAACCGGGCCGGGGTGCGCCTGGGGCGGGTGGTGCGGGTCATGGCCACCGGCGCCAACGATGTCCTGGTGGTGGCGGACGGGACCACCGAGCGGCTCGTGCCCTTCGTCCAGGGCCGGGTGATCCAGTCCGTGGACCTGGAGGCCGGGCGCATCGTCGTGGACTGGGAGCCGGACTGGTAAGATGGCCGGGACCGGGCCGGCGGCCGGCCCCGGCAGGGACTGGGGACTGGCGGCTGGCCGCTGGGACGAAACCGAGCACCCAGCACCCAGAACCCAGCACCCAGCAGCCCCCAATGCACTTCCAGATCGTCACGCTGTTCCCGGAGATGTTCGCCGCCGTCACCGACTACGGCGTCACCGGCCGCGCGGTGCGCGGGGGTCTGGCCCGGGTGGCGTGCACCAACCCCCGCGATTTCACCGGGGATGCCCACCGCACCGTGGACGACCGTCCCTACGGCGGCGGGCCCGGCATGGTCATGATGGCCGAGCCCCTGGCCCGGGCCCTGGCCGCGGCCCGGGCCGCGGCACCGGCGGGCGCCCCCGTGATCTACCTGACTCCCCAGGGCCGGCGCCTGGACCAGGCCGGCCTCGCGGAGCTGTCGCGCCATCCCGGGCTGGTCCTGCTGTGCGGGCGCTACGAGGGGGTGGACGAGCGCCTGCTGGAGGCCGAGGTGGACCAGGAGTGGTCCATCGGCGACTACGTGCTCTCCGGCGGCGAGCTGGCGGCCATGGTGCTGGTGGACGGGCTCACCCGCCTCATTCCCGGGGCCCTGGGGCACGAGGACTCCGCCGCCGGCGACTCCTTCGCCGCGGGCCTGCTGGACTGCCCCCACTACACCCGGCCCGAGACCTGGCGCGGGCGCCGCGTGCCGGAGGTGCTGCTGTCCGGCGACCACGCCGCCATCGCCCGCTGGCGCCTGCAGCAGGCCCTGGGCCGCACCTGGCTGCGCCGGCCCGAGCTGCTGGCGGCGCTGGAGCTCAGCCCGGAGCAGGAGGCGCTGCTGGAGGAATTCATCCGCGAGCATGAAAACGGCTGAATTTCCCGCTATAATGCGCGCCCCCGATGGAGGTCATCCAGCCATGAGCAACATCATCGACCAACTGGAAGCGGAACAGCTGAAGCAGGACGTGCCGGAGTTCGGCCCCGGCGACACCGTGGTGGTGCAGGTGAAGGTCAAGGAGGGCAACCGCGAGCGCCTGCAGGCCTTCGAGGGCGTGGTCATCGCCAAGCGCAACCGCGGCCTCAACTCGTCCTTCACCGTGCGCAAGATCTCCCACGGCGAGGGCGTGGAGCGCGTGTTCCAGACCCACAGCCCCCTCATCGCCTCCATCCAGGTCAAGCGCCGCGGCGACGTGCGCCGGGCCAAGCTGTACTACCTGCGCGGCCGCCAGGGCAAGGCCGCCCGCATCAAGGAAAAGCTCTGACCGGCCGGCCCGGGCGGCCCTTGCGCCGCGCGGGTCCATGGGGTCTGATACGGCGGGTGGCGCCAGGGGCGCCGCCCGCTTTTCGATCATGACGCCCGCATACCGCACAGCCCTGCTGCTCCTGTACCTGCTGCCGGCCGCGGCCGGTGCCGACCTGGCCGAGGTGCGCGCCCTGGCCGCCGCCGGCACCCCGGGCCTGGCCCTGCGGGTGCTGGAGCGCGACCAGCCCGACGCCGCCGCCGACGCCGAGGCCTGGATGGATTGGGAAAGGGAGCGGGCGGCCATCCTGGCCGGTGCCGGCCGCTGGGCCGATCTCGCCGCCCGCCTGGCGCACCTGCCCGCAGGGCTGCCGCCGGCGTTCGTGCGCTGGGCCCGCACCCAGCGCGCCGGGGCCCTGGTGAAGCAGGGGCGGGGCGAGGCCGCGCGCCGCGTGCTGCGCGGGTTGATATGGAGCGGGTCCCGGGCGGAGGGCGGGGAGACCGCCCTGCGTGGCTGGCGCCGGCTGGTCATCGAGAGCTACCTGGCCGAGGGCCGCATGGAGGACGCCCGCACCGCCATGGTCCGGTTCCGCCTGGACTACGGCGAGGGCGAGCTGGCCGACGTGCTGCTGCGGGCCCGCATCCTGCTCATGGGGGGGCGTGCCGCGGAGGCCGCGCGCCTGCTGGCGCCCCGGGCCAAGGTGCCCGAGGCGGGCCTGCTGTACCTGCTGGCCCAGCTGCGCTCGGGCCAGCGGCCGGCGAAGCGGGTGCTGCAGGCGGCCCTGCGGCAGATGCGCGGCGAGTGGGCGCGCAAGGAGCTGCTCACCGGCCTGTGGGCGGTGGCGGCGGAGGCCGCGCTGGAGGCCGGGGACCGGGCCACCGCCGCCCGGGCCCTGGAGCGGGTGCTGGTGCTCGCCCGCGCCCATCCCCCGCCCCCGGGCCTGTTCGCCTTCAACGCCGATTCCCTGTGGCACGCCTACCTGGACTACGCCCGCCACCTGGGCAACCGGGCGCAGTACCTCATCGGCGACGACGCCGTGTGGCTGAAGGCGGCGGCGGAGGCGGCGGAGCGCACGCCGGTGCGGGCCCGCTCCCTCTACGCCATGGTCCTCCGCCGCGGGCAGGACGCCGCCGCCCGCGGGCGGGCGGCGGCGGGGTTCCTCGCCACCCTGGACAAGGCGCGCGGAGAGCGCCGCCTCCTGTGGCCCCTGTTCATGGAGAGCCGCCACTACCCGTCACCCGCGCAGGTGCCGCTGGCGGTGCGCCACGCCCTGGTGGACGAGGCCCTGGCCCGCTCCCGCATCGAGCAGGCCTCGCGCATCATGGCCACCACCCGCGAGCCGCCGCCCGGCGCCGATCGCTTCATGTGGCACCTGCGCCGGGCCCGGATCCTGGTCATGGGCGGCCAGCCCGGGGCCGGGGCCGAGGCGCTGGCGGCCCTGCTGGACGAGGCCGGCGAGCGCCCGCGGGAGGCGCTGGACAAGCTCATGCAGGTGGTCTTCGACCTGCAGGCGGTGGGGGCGCACGAAGAGGCCGTGGCGGTGCTGGAGAAGGTCCTGGCCCGGACCGCCGACGAGGAGCTGAGGCGCGAGGTCTACTACTGGATGGCCGATTCCCGCCGGGCCCAGGGCCGCTTCGACGAGGCCGCCCGCCTGTACCTGCGCTCGGCCATGCTGCGGGACCCCAAGGCCGCAGATCCCTGGGGCCAGACCGCGCGCTACCAGGCCGCCGGGGCCCTGGCCCGGGCCGGCCTGGTGGCCGATGCCCGGACCCTGCTCGAGGCCCTGCTGCGCAGCACCGAGGACCCGGCCCGCCGGGCGGTGCTGCGCCGGGACCTCCAGCGCCTGCTCCTGGTGCGGGAGAGGCCCGGTGGGGCTCCGGCCCCCGCGCCGTCCCCGCCCGCGGCCGGGTTGGGGGGACCATGAGCCGCCGCGCCCAGGCGGTCATCGCCACCCCCCTGGGGCGGCTGCGCCTGGCGGCCGAGGACGGCGCCCTGGTGGCGGTGGCGTTCACCCGCGCCGCGCCGGCCCCGCCACGGGACGCCGTCACCCGCGAGGCGGCGCGCCAGATCCGGGAGTACTTCGCCGGTCGCCGCCGCCGCTTCGCCCTGCCCCTGGCGCCCGCCGGCACCGCCTTCCAGCACCGGGTCTGGGAGGCCCTGCGCGCCATTCCCTTCGGCCGCACCCTCACCTACGGCGAGCTGGCGCGGCGCCTGGGCACCTCGCCCCGCGCCGTGGGCGGGGCCTGCCGCGCCAATCCCCTGCCGCTGGTGGTGCCCTGCCACCGGGTGGTGGCGGTCTCCGGTCCCGGCGGCTATGCCGGGCACACCCGCGGGCCGGTGGCGGCGCGCAAGCGGGCCCTGCTGCGCCACGAGGGGGTCGCTCCGTGAGCGCCAGCGGGGACACCGCGCTCATCGAGGACTGGCTCGACGCCCTGTGGGCCGAGCGCGGCCTGTCCCGCAACACCCTGGCCGCCTACGGTGCCGACCTGCGCGGGTTCGCCCGCTGGCTGCGGGACCGCGGTTTGGCCCTGGAGCGGGCCGGCACGGCCCAGGTCCAGGACTACCTGGCCGAGCGCGCCCGCACCCGCGCCAGCCCGCGTTCCAGCGCGCGGCTCCTGTCCAGCCTGCGCAGCTTCTACCGCTTCCACCTGCGCAACGGCACCCTCGGCGCCGATCCCACCGCCCTCATCCAGGCGCCGCGCCTGGGCCGGCCCCTGCCCGGGACCCTGTCCGAGTCCGAAGTGGAGGCCCTGCTGGGGGCGCCGGACACGGATACCCCGCTGGGCCTGCGCGACCGCGCCATGCTGGAGGTGCTCTACGCCACCGGCCTGCGGGTGAGCGAGCTCACCGGCCTGCGCATGAGCCAGCTCAACCTGCGCCAGGGCTGGGTGCGCATCACCGGCAAGGGGAACAAGGAGCGCCTCGTGCCCCTGGGGGAGGAGGCCGGTCACTGGCTGGAGCGCTTCCTGCGCCGGGCCCGCGCCGTCATCCTCGCCGCGCGGCCCTGCGAGCACGTCTTCCCCACCGCCCGCGGCGGTCCCCTGACCCGCCAGGCGTTCTGGAAGATCGTCAAGCGCCATGCCGCCGCGGCCGGCATCCGCCGGCCCATCTCGCCCCACACCCTGCGCCACGCCTTCGCCACCCACCTGCTCAACCACGGCGCCGACCTGCGCGCGGTGCAGATGCTGCTGGGCCACGCCGACCTGTCCACCACCCAGATCTACACCCATGTGGCCCGGGCCCGGCTGCAGGCCCTGCACCGCGAGCATCACCCGCGGGGCTGAAAGCGGGATACACTGTTCATGTGACGGGAAAACCTGGAAGGAAAACGAAAATGGACACCTACGATCCCGCGTGCGCTCCCGACCCCGAGGCCTGGCTGGCGCTGGACGAGGACGAGCGCATCCTGCTGGTGGAGGCGTACCACGAGGAGGCCGGCGAGCCGGTGCCGGAAGCGGGAATGACCGTCCACGTGATGGTGGAGAACCAGGTGGCCGAGGGGGTGGAGACGGTGGCGGCCACGCTGGAGCGGCTGGTGGCCGAGGGCCTGGACCGGCACGAGGCCGTCCATGCCGTGGGGGCGGTGCTGGCGGAGGAAGTGTTCCACCTCCTGCAGGGAGGCGATGCGGCGGAATTCCGGCATGCGCGGTATGCCAAGCGGTTGGATCGGCTGACCGCGGCCCGCTGGCGCCGGGGGAAATGGTGAGCAACACCCGGGAGTGGTGACGGGCACGGGGTCGGGGCCGCCCGCCGCGGGTGCCCGTCGTGCTTTCCCTGCCGCCGGCGCGGGTTCTCGCCGGAGGTCCGCGGGCGGCGTCCTCCCATCAAGTGATTCGTCCTGCCGACCGATAACGTCATCGGAGTCCCGTGTGGGACCGTGCGGCCGCTGGACCGGCCGTGCGTGTCCGTCAAGTGCCGTTGTCCTCCCGTCCCGCGACCCGATGGGGCATGGACGCCGTGACCTGCCCCGGTTCCACGGTGCCGGCAACGCGGCCCGGCCCGCCTGCCGCCGGCCCGGCGATTCCACCGGTAGTGAGAGATCCCGCCCGGCTGGCGGAGACATGGTGCATTGGTGAGGATGACATGAAGCTCAAGCGATTCAAGAACTGGCGCATTGCGACCAAACTGTATGCCGTCATCGGCCTGCTGCTGGTGATGATGCTGGCCCTGGGGCTGTTCGGCCTGCAGCGGGGCGGGGCCATCAACCAGAAGGTGGTGGCGCTCTACTCCAGGGAACTGGTGCCGCTGGAGGCAGTGGACAACATGAAGATGGAGTTCTACCGCATCCGTGACCGCGTGGTCCGGCATCTCATGGAGCGGGACCACCGCGGGCGGCTGGAGCGCGAGATCACCGCCCACGTGGAGGCCCTGGGCCGGGAGCAGGCCCGGTTCCGGGACGGGGGCCTGGACCCGGAGGAGTCCCGCCTGCTGGGGGAGTTCGCCGCTGCCTGGAAGACCTACCTGGGCCTGGTGGAGGGGCGGGTTCTGCCGCTCAGCCGCGGGGATCGGATCGGCGAGGCGCGGGCGCTGGTGTTCGGTCCGGCGCAGCACGCGTTCGCCCGGGCCCGCGAGGCCCTCAACGGCATCGCCCGGTTCCAGATCGAGCGCGCGCGGGCGCGCTACGAACAGGCCCAGGCCGACTATGCGGGCATGCGCAATCTCACCATCGCCATCGTGGTCACGGGGCTGCTGCTGGCGGCCCTGCTGGGCTGGCGCCTGGCGCGCGGCATCACCCGCCCCCTGGTGGAGGTGCGCGACGTGCTGCGGTACGTGGACCAGGGCGATCTCACCCGCCAGGTGGCGTACCGCTCGGACGACGAGTTCGGCCAGATGGCCAACGATCTCAACACCGCCATCGCCGCCCAGCGCCAGATGATCGCCCACGTCCGCGGCACCGTGGACCAGCTCGCCGCGGCGGGCGAGGAGATGGCGGCCGTCACCGAGCAGACCACCCGCACCGTGGAGGAACAGCGCGGCGAGACCGAGCAGGTGGCCACGGCCATGAACCAGATGACGGCCACGGTGCAGAACGTCGCCGCCAGCATCAGCCAGACCGCGGAGTCGGCGCGCAAGGCCAGCGAGCACACCGGCGAGGGCGCCCAGGTGGTGCAGCGGGCGGTGGAGGAGATCAACAGCCTGGCCCGGCAGATCGAGGCCTCGGCCCGCACCATCGACGAAGTGGAGCAGCACAGCGAGACCATCAGCGCGGTGCTGGAGGTGATCCGCGGCGTGGCCGAGCAGACCAACCTGCTGGCGCTCAACGCCGCCATCGAGGCGGCCCGCGCCGGCGACCAGGGCCGGGGCTTCGCCGTGGTGGCCGACGAGGTGCGCACCCTGGCCGGGCGCACCCAGCAGTCCACGGAGGAGATCAACGACATGATCGACAAGCTCCAGTCCTGCTCGCGGCAGGCGGTGGAGGTCATGCGGCAGAGCCTGGAGCAGTCACGCTCGGCGGTGGACCTGGCCGCCCGTTCCGGCCAGGCCCTGGACACCATCGCCGAGGCGGTGCGCCGCATCGATCACATGAACGCCGAGATCGCCGGCGCCGCCAAGGAGCAGCACACGGTGTCCGAGGAGATCAACCGCAACATCGTGCGCATCAGCGACATGGCCACCCAGACCGCGGAGGGCGCCGAGGAGACCTCCGCCGCCAGCCGCGACCTGGCGCGCATGGCCGCCGGTCTCCAGGGCCTGGTGGCGCAGTTCAGGGTGTAGAGACTGTTGAAAAACAGCCTGACAAGGCGGGGCAGGGATGCCCTGCCCGCGAATCAAGTGTGTAAAAGCTTGATTCGGCGTGGCCGAACCCGGACCTGCGCCGGGTTCGGCGCGTTGAAAAAGGCCGGGACGGCTTTTTTCAACATCCTGGTAGGGGCGGGCTGTCGGGCACCGCATTCCCGGGTCGATGTTCCGGTGCGGTGACCACTTGTGCCCGGCGCCGCCTGCCGGCCGGCGGGGTCAGTACAGCGCCGCGGCCATTTTCTGGCGGTACTTCTGCACCAGCGGGCCCTGGTTGCCCAGCAGCTCGAAGATCCGGATGAGGGTCTTGCGCGCGGCGTCGTCGTCGAAGCCGCGGTCGTGCTGCATGATGTACAGGAGCTGATCCATGGCCTGCTCGTGGCGCCCGTCCATGACCATGTAGGCGGCGAGCTGGAAGCGGGCGCGGCTGTCGTCCGGGTCCTGCTGCAGCCGCTGGGCCAGCTCGGTGGCGGGCGGGGCGTCCTGGACGATGGCGGCGAACTCCAGCGCGTTGGCCACCGCCTTGATCTCGTCGTCCTGGCGCAGGTCGGCGGGCAGCTTGTCCAGCAGCTCGCGGGCGTCGCCGGTGCGGCCGGCCTGCAGCAGCATCTTGAGGAGCTGGCGGGGCAGGCGCGGGTTGTCCGGATCGGCCTGCCAGGCGTCGTTGATCATCCCGATGGCGCGGTCGTGCTCGCCGGCCTCGAACACCGCCTGGGCCTGGGCGGCGACGGCGTCGGATTCGCGCGGGATGTGGCGGTCGAGGAAGGCCCGCACCTGGCCCTCGGGCAGGGCGCCCATGAACTCGTCCACGATGCGGCCCTGGTGCACCAGCTTCACCGTGGGCACGCTGCGCACGCCGAACTGGGCGGCCAGGTCCTGCTGCTCGTCGATGTTGACCTTGGCCAGGCGGAAGCGGCCGCCGTAGCTCTCCGCCAGCTTCACCAGCAGCGGCATGAGGCTGCGGCAGGGGCCGCACCAGGGGGCCCAGAAGTCCACCAGCACCGGCACCCGGTGGGAGGCGTCGATGACGTCGCGGGCGAAGTTCTCGGCGGTGGCGTCGAAGACGTTGGCCGTGGCATCCATGGATGTACGCGGACTCCTCGTGATGGACAGTGAAACCGGGGCGTGCAGCATAGGGGCGGGCCGGGGCGATTTCAATGCTCCCGGGCCGTTTTCTCCAGCCCTCCCGCCCCTCGCCACTCGCCACTCGCCACTCGCCACTCGCCCCTCAATTACAGAGACACCCGCCACAACGCGCGGCAGGCGGTGAACAGCAGGGCGGCCTCCACCGCCCGGTCCGGCCACAGGCGGCGGGCCCCCTCGGCGTAGAGGCGGAGCTGCTCCGCGTAGGCCGCGCCCAGCTCGTCGAGGTTGTCCGGCCGGGCCTGGCGGTGGGACTTGTAGTCCACCACCAGCACCCGGTCCGGGGCCAGCAGCAGGCGGTCCACCACCCCGTGCACCAGCCGGCCGTCGCCGTCCAGGTACTGGAGGGGGACCTCGCTCCAGGCGCCCTCCCAAGGCTCGCTCCGGAACAGGTGCGCCAGGCGGGGGTCGGCGGCCACCGCCCGGGCCTCGTCCCAGGCCGCGGCCAGCAGGGGGTCGCCGGGGTCCAGCTCCAGGGCGGCGGCGGCCGCGGCCGGCGGGCCGCCGGCGGGATCGCCCCCGCCGGCCAGGTACTCCAGCAGCCGGTGCACCAGGATCCCGTGCAGGCGCCCGTCCTCGTCGCCCGGGGCCACGGCGGTTTCTTCCGCCGCGCGGCTGGGGGCCAGCTCCAGCAGGCGCAACGGCGGCGCCGGCAGGGGCCGGGCCAGGCGCGGGTCGGGCTCCGGCCCGGCCGGGGCCGCCGGGGCCGGGCCGGCGGCGGGCGCCGGGGTGCCGCTCTCGGCCACCACCAGGGGCGATTCCGGGCCCTGCGGGTCGCCGGCGAACAGCCGCGCCAGGGCCGCGTACCAGCTCTGGTCGAAGCCCTTGGCGCAGGTGCCGGAGACGTAGAGGAGCTGGCGGGCCCGGGTCAGGGCCACGTACAGCAGGTTGGCCTCTTCGCGGGCGTCCTCGGCCGCCTCGCGCTCCAGCAGCTCGCGGGTGAGGGGGTCGCGGTGTTCCCGGGGGGGCACCGGCAGCATGAGGCGGGGGCGCTCGGCCTCCGCCGGCCAGTCCACCAGGGCGCCGTGGGTGTCGCGGCCCTCGGGGCGGGCGGCGGCGTCGGCCACGAACACCACCGGCGCCTCCAGCCCCTTGGCGCCGTGGATGGTGAGGATCCGGACCCGGTCGTCGGCGCCGGCGGCAGGGGCCTCGTCCGGGGATTCGTCGCGCTCGCGCATCTCCTTGAGCGAGGCCAGGAAGGCGCCGAGGCTGGGGTAGCGCCCGCTGTCCATCTCCAGCGCCAGCTCCAGGAAGCGGGCCAGGTTGGCCTCCACCCGGTCGGCCATGGCGGCGGGCACCGCGGCGCGGTAGCGGGCGATGACGTTGCCCTCGCTGTAGATGCGGTCCAGCAGGTCGTGCACCGGCAGCCGCCCGGCCAGGGCCTGCCAGGCGGCGAGCTGCTCGCGGGCGCGGGCCAGCACCGGGTCGCCGGCCAGGGCCTGAAGGCGCGAGAACCAGTCGCCGCCGCCGGCGGCCGCGATGCGCTGGAGGGTGGCGTCGTCCACCGCGAACAGGGGCGAGCGCAGGATCCCGGCCAGGGCCAGGTCGTCGCCGGGGGCCAGCAGCCAGCGCAGCAGGTCCTCCATGTCGCGCACCTCCAGGCACTGGAGCAGGGTGCCGCGCCCGGCGCCGGCGAAGGGGATGCCGGCCTCGCGCAGGGCCTCCTCGAAATCGCCGGCGTGGGTGCGCCGGCGCAGGAGGATGAGGATGTCGCCGTAGCACAGGGGGCGCGCCTTCTCGCCCCGGCCCACGATGAACGGCCCGGCCATGAGCTGGCGGATGGCGGCGGCGATGGCGGCGCCCTCCGCCAGGCGGCGGTTGCCCGGGTCTTCCGGGCGCGGCTGGGCCAGCGGGTCGCGGAAGGGCACGGGCTCTGTTTTTTCGCCCCGCGCCGCCAGCGGCAGCAGGACCACCCGGCCGTAGAGGTCTTCGTGCACGGTTTCGTGGCGGCGGAAGTCCTCCACCTGGCCGTGGCAGGGACCGCCCTCGCCGAAGATGCGGTTGACCGCTTCCATGACGGCCGCGGCCGAGCGGCGCGAGTGCTCCATGTGCAGCGGGCGGGCGCCGGCGTGCTCCGCCAGCCAGCGCGAGGCCTGGAGGAACAGGCGCGGCTCGGCGCGGCGGAAGCGGTAGATGGACTGCTTGACGTCGCCCACCACGAACACCGAGCGGTGCCGCTCGCCGCCGGCGGCCAGCTCCTCCAGCAGCGGCAGCACCAGCTGCCACTGGGTGGGGTTGGTGTCCTGGAACTCGTCGAACAGCAGGTGATCGATGCGCGCGTCCAGCTTGTACTGCACCCACAGGGCATTGTCGCCGTAGCGCAGCAGGAGCAGGGTCTTCCACTCCAGGTCGGTGAAATCCAGCAGGCGCTGCTCGGCCTTGAGGCGCTGGAAGTGGTCCACGTAGCGGGCCCCGGCCCGGTACCAGGCGCCGCCCACCTCCAGGGTGCGGCGGGCGTTGAGCAGGTCGCGGGTCTGCTCCGCGCGCCGGCACAGCCCGGCGAACAGGGTGTCGAACTCGGCGGCCTCGTCGGGCCACGTGCTGCGCCGGGGCCCCAGCCTGGTGCGCCGGCCGCCGCTGGTGGTGAAGCACAGGGCCTGCAGGATCTCCCAGCGCCGGGCCGGGGCCTCGTCCGCCGTGCGCACGAGGCCCGTGCGCTCCAGCGCCTCGCGGTTGCCCTTGGTGGGGTGGAGTTCCAGCAGCGCGGCCAGCCGCGCGAGGTCCGCGTCCAGCGCCGGGTCGCCCAGCAGGGCGCCCAGGGCGGAGTCGTCGTCGGGCGGCAGCGGCGCGGCCAGCGGGGCTTCCAGGGCCGCGCGCAGGCGGGCGGCGGCCCATTCCACCGGCTCCTCGCGGCCCAGGGTCCAGGCCCACCAGTCGGCGCGGCGGGCGAGGAAGGCATCCAGCGCCTGGCGG
>JALSIK010000199.1 GCA_026990045.1 Chromatiales bacterium
AGGATGACGGCCCCGGCCCGGGCCAGGCGCAGCATGTTCTCCAGGTGGATGACCGACAGCGGGGTCTCCCGCGGCACCAGGATGAGCCGGCGCCCCTCCTTGAGCATGACGTCGGCGGCCCGCTCCAGCAGCGAGTCCGACTGGCCCGCCGCCACCGCCGCCAGGGTCCCGGTGGTGCAGGGGCAGATGACCATGGCCCGGGCCCGGGTGGAGCCGCTGGCCACCGGCGCGCTCCACTGCTCGCGGCCGAACACCGCCAGCCGGCCCGGCGCCCCGGGCCAGCGCCGGCGCAGGACCTCCGCCGCGTCCTCGGGCCGCCCGGGCAGCTCCAGGTCGTTCTCCATGGCCAGCACCACCTGGGCCGCGCGCGAGTACAGCAGCCAGACCTCCTCGCCCGCCTCCAGCAGGCACTGCACCAGGCGCAGGCCGTAGATCATGCCCGAGGCCCCGGTCCAGGCCACCACCACCGGCCGCGCGCCGCTCACGCGCGTGCCTCCAGCGCCGCCAGCAGGCGCCCGTGGATGTCCTCGAAACCGCCGTTGCTCATGATGACGATGCGGTCCCCCGCCGCGCTCTCGGCCGCCAGGGCGGCCACCATGTCCGCCACCGAGGTGAAGACCCGGGCCCGGTCCCCCAGGGGGGCCAGGGCCGGGCGCGGGTCCCACTCCAGTCCCGGCGGAGCGTAGAACAGCACCCGGTCGGCGGCAAGCAGGGCCTCGGCCAGGGCGCCCTGGTGCACGCCCCGGCGCATGGTGGCCGAGCGCGGTTCCAACACCGCCACCAGCCGGCCGCCTCCCCCCTGCGCGCCCACGGCCGCCAGGGTGGCGCGGATGGCGGTGGGATGGTGGGCGAAGTCGTCGTACACGGCCACGCCGGCCACCTCGCCGCGCAGCTCCAGCCGCCGCCGGGGGGGCCGGAACTCCGCCAGGGCGGCGATGGCCGCCGGCGGCGGCACGCCGGCGTGGCGGGCGGCGGCGACGGCGGCCAGGGCGTTGGCGGCATTGTGGGCGCCGGGCAGCGGCAGCTCCAGGATCCCCTGCGGGACGCCCTGCCAGCGCACCTCCCACCCCGCGCCCGCCGGCGCCACGCTCCACCCGTCCTCCTCGCCCAGGGCCTCCACCGGGGTCCAGCAGCCCTGCTCCAGCACGCCGGCCACGGCGGGATCCCGCACCGGGGCGAGGATGAGGCCGCCGGCGGGCACCGTGCGCACCAGGTGATGGAACTGGCGCTGGATGGCGGCCAGGTCCGGATAGATGTCGGCGTGGTCGAACTCCAGGTTGTTGATGACCAGGGTGCGCGGCCGGTAGTGGACGAACTTGGCCCGCTTGTCGAAGAACGCGGTGTCGTACTCGTCGGCCTCCACCACGAAGAAGGGCGCATCACCCAGGCGGGCGGAGACGGGGAAGTTGCCGGGCACCCCGCCGATGAGAAAGCCCGGGGCCAGCCCGGCCCGGTCCAGGATCCAGGCCAGCATGGCCGCGGTGGTGGTCTTGCCGTGGGTCCCGGCCACCGCCAGCACCCGGCGCCCGGCCAGCACCTGCTCGCCCAGCCACTGGGCGCCGGAGGTGTAGGGCAGGCCCCGGTCCAGCACCGCCTCCACCGCGGGATTGCCGCGCGAGAGCGCGTTGCCCACGATGACCAGGTCCGGCGCCGGGTCCAGCTGCGCGGGGTCCCAGCCCTCGGTCACGGTGATGCCCTGCTCCGCCAGCAGGGTGCTCATGGGAGGATAGACCCCGGCATCGGACCCCGTGACCCGGTGGCCCAGGGCCCGCGCCAGCAGGGCCAGCCCGCCCATGAAGGTCCCGCAGATCCCCAGCAGATGGATGTGCATGACCCGGCCTAGGCCGCCGGGCCCGGCGGCGGAAACAGGTACTGCTGGAGGGCGATGGCCGCCACGAAGTAGCCCACGGTGAGCAGGACCCCGATGCCCATGGTGACATCGAGGGCATGGCGCAGGACGTGGGCCAGCACCGTCACCATCCAGATGATGGCCAGCAGGACCACCCCGTTGAGGATCTCGCCCGGCAGCACGCCCAGCCGCGCCAGGGCCATGGGCACCAGCAGCAGCGCGGTGATGACGGCGTCGGTCCCGGCGGCGGCGGACACGGTCTGCACGAAGCGCGCGCGCCGGCCGCGCGCCGCCAGCACGATGAACAGGAAGGCGACCATGGCGCCCAGTCCCACCGCCGACTCGCGCAGGGCCTGCAACGGGGTGGCGGCCATGGCCCGGCCCAGGCTGGAGAGCACCAGGTCGGCGCCCAGGGTGAGGCTGACCAGGACCGGCACCGCCGGCAGATCCTGCGGTCCCTTGCGCAGGCGGCAGATCTCCCACAACAGTCGCACCAGCTGGCCCACTCGTCGGCTCCCGTCGGCGGTACACGAAAACGCGCATGATACCCGCGCCCGCCCGGTGGCCGAAACATTTTCCCATGGGGTACACTGGCGCCCGTCACGCCCCGGGCCGCGCGCCCGCCGCAGGAAACACCCCCTTGTCCATCGACTACCAGTACATCACCCGCCCCGCGGAACTCGAGGCCCTGTGCGCGCGGCTGGCCGGCCAGCCGTGGCTGGCCCTGGACACCGAGTTCGTGCGCGAGAAGACCTACTACCCGGTGCTGGGCCTGGTGCAGGTGGCCACGCCGGAGCTCACCGCCTGCATCGACCCCGTGGCCCTGCCGGACCTGGAACCGCTGCTGGCGCTGCTCTACGACCCCGGCGTGACCAAGGTGTTGCACGCGGCCGGCCAGGACCTGGAGATCTTCTACCACCTGCGCGGGGCGGTGCCGGGGCCGGTGTTCGACACCCAGCTCGCCGCCACCCTGCTGGGGCACGGCGACCAGGTGGGCTACGGGGCGCTGGTGGAGCGGGTGCTGGGCACCCGCCTGCACAAGGGCCACACCCGCACCGACTGGTCCGCCCGCCCCCTGGACCCGGGCCAGCTCCGCTACGCCGCCGAGGACGTGTACTACCTGGCCCGCCTCTATCCCCGCCTGCGCGGGGAGCTGGAACGCCGCGGCCGCCTCCAGTGGCTGGCC
>JALSIK010000200.1 GCA_026990045.1 Chromatiales bacterium
GGTGCGCGAGTTCCTGCAATACCTCCTGGCCAACGACGTGGGCCGGCTGCGGGACACGGGCAAGGCCCTGTACTCGTGCATGCTCAACGAGCAGGGCGGGGTCATCGACGACCTCATCGTCTATCTCATGGGACCGGAGCACTTCCGCATGGTGGTCAACGCCGCCACCCGGGACAAGGACCTGGACTGGATCCGCCGCCATGCCGGCCCCTTCGGGGTGGACGTGCGCGAGCGCGGCGACCTGGCCATGATCGCGGTCCAGGGCCCCCGCGCGCGCGAGCGCGCGCACGAGGCCCTGGGCGGCGCGGCGGGCGCGGAGCTGGCCGACATGGCGCCGTTCTACGGGCGCGAGGCGGACGGCATGTTCATCGCCCGCACCGGCTACACCGGCGAGGACGGTTACGAGATCATGGTGCCGGGCGCGCGGGCGCCCGCGCTGTGGCGTGCCCTGCTGGAGCTGGGCGTGCGGCCCTGCGGCCTGGGCGCCCGGGACACCCTGCGCCTGGAGGCGGGCATGAACCTCTACGGCACTGACATGGACGAGGACGTGACGCCGCTGGAGTCCGGCCTGGGCTGGACCGTGGCCTGGGAGCCGGAGGAGCGGGATTTCGTCGGCCGCGCCGCGCTGGCGGCCCAGCGGCAGGCCGGGCCGGCGCGCAAGCTCACCGGCATCATGCTGGAAGGCAAGGGCGTGCTGCGCGGGCACCAGAAGGTGTTCGTGGAGGGCCTGGAGGCGGGCGAGATCACCTCGGGCAGCTTTTCGCCCACCCTGGGCCGGGCCATCGGCTTCGCCCGGGTGCCGCGCGGCGCCGGCGAGCACTGCGAGGTGGAGATCCGCGGCCGGCGCCTGCCGGCGCGCCTGGTGCGGCCGCCCTTCGTGCGCCACGGCAAGCCCTGCGTGTGATGCCGGCGGCGCCGAGCAAAGAATCGAACGACACGCCTGGGAGAGAGCACAGATGAGCGAAGTGCCCGACGATCTTCGATACACCAAGACCCACGAATGGGTGCGGCAGGACGACGACGGCCTGGTCGCGGTGGGCATCAGCGACCACGCCCAGCACCTGCTGGGAGACCTGGTGTTCGTGGAACTGCCCGAGGTGGGCACCGCCTACGGCAGCGGCGACGACTGCGCGGTGGTGGAGTCGGTCAAGGCGGCCTCCGATGTCTACTGCCCGGTGGCGGGCGAGGTAGTGGAGGTCAACGAGGCCCTGGCCGACACGCCGGAACTCATCAACCAGGACCCCTACGGCGACGGCTGGATCTTCCGCCTCAAGCCCGAGGACCCGGGCGCGGCCGCGGAGCTCATGGACGCCGCCGCCTACAAGCAGATGATCGAGGACGAGGCCGGCTGAACGGGAGTTCCGGAGACCGGCCACCCGGTGGCCGGTGCCGGGGAAAGTCCATGGGTTTGCCCCATGTCCCCGGTACAACGCAGGGACGCAGAGATCGCAGGGGTCGATGCCGGATCGTGCAGGAGACGGCCCCGGGGCGGGCGGTGACGGCGGTGTTCCGCCGGGGTGCGGGTCGCCCGGGGCCGGAAGTGTAGTATTCATTGGAACACGGGTTGCGACGGGAGAGGGCATGCCTTTCATTCCCCATACCGAGGACGACGTGCGGCGCATGCTGGACGCCATCGGCGCCGGCGCCATCGAGGACCTGTTCGACGAGATCCCGCCCGCCCTGCGCTCGGGCCCGCTGGAGGGCGTGCCCGAGGGGCTGCCCGAGGCCGGCGTGGCGCGCCTCATGCACGAGCGGGCGCGGGCCGACCAGCGCACCCTGTGCTTCGCCGGGGCCGGCGCCTACGAGCACCACATCCCGGCCGCGGTGTGGGAGATCGCCACCCGCGGCGAGTTCTACACCGCCTACACCCCGTACCAGGCCGAGGCCAGCCAGGGCACCCTCCAGCTCCTGTACGAGTACCAGAGCATGATGGCGGGGCTCATGGCCATGGACGTGTCCAATGCCTCCCTCTACGACGGGGCCTCGGCCCTGGCCGAGGCGGTGCTCATGGCGGTGCGGGCCAACCGCCGCAGCCGCTCGAAGCGGATCCTCATGCCGCGCACGGTGCACCCGGCCTACCGCAAGGTGGTGGACACCATCGTGCGCAACCAGGGCATCGTGCTGGAGGAGCTGGACTACCATCGCACCGGCGGCCACCTGGACCCGGCCGCGCTGCCCGGCGACCCGGGTGACTTCGCCGCCCTGGTGATCCCGCAGCCCAACTTCTTCGGCGTGCTGGAGGAGGTGGACGCCCTCACCGACTGGGCCCACGGCCACGGCGGGCTGGTCATCGCCGTGGTCAATCCCACCGCCATGGCGGTGCTCAAGCCGCCGGGGCAGTGGGGCGGGGCGGGTGCCGACATCGCCTGCGGCGAGGGCCAGCCCCTGGGCGCGCCGCTGTCCTCGGGCGGACCGTACTTCGGCTTCATGTGCTGCCGCAAGGAGCACGTGCGCCAGATGCCGGGGCGCATCGTGGGCCGCACGGTGGACGTGGAGGGCCGCACCGGGTTCGCCCTGACCCTGCAGGCCCGCGAGCAGCACATCCGCCGGTCCAAGGCCACCTCCAACATCTGCACCAACCAGGGCCTGCTGGTGACCGCGGCCACCCTCTACCTGGCGCTGCTGGGGCCGCAGGGCCTGGCGCGGGTGGCGGCGGCGAGCCATGCCAACACCAACCGGCTGGCGGAGCGGCTGTGCGCGCTGGAAGGGGTGGAGCGGGTGTTCGCCCGCCCGGTGTTCCACGAGGTGCTGCTGCGCCTGCCGCTGCCCGTGGGCGAGGTCATGCGCGCGCTCTCGGTGCAGGGCATCGTGGGCGGCGTGGCCGTGGCCGGCGACTACCCGGAACTGGACAACACGCTGCTGGTGTGCGCCACCGAGACCAAGACCGAGGCCGACCTGGAGGCCTTCGCCGGGCACCTGGAGCGGATCTTCGCCCGCCTGCGCTCGGTGGCGTGCCCGGTGGCGCCACGCCTGTAACCACAGACCACGAAAGAGGGGGACGGAACCATGGCAA
>JALSIK010000201.1 GCA_026990045.1 Chromatiales bacterium
AGGTGGCGCAGGAGCGCGTAGCTGAGAGGGGCGATACGGTAGACGATGACCATGGGGACCTGGTGCAGCCCGATCTCCAGGGTGGCGGTGCCGGACGCGGTGGCGATGACATCGCAGGCGGCGATGGCGTCGCTGCTGCCGCCGTCCGCGAGGATCAGGGGGAGCGGTGGTCCCTGGCGGGTGTAGGCCTCGATGTCGTGGCGGCCCAGCGTGGGGGCCACCGCCAGCAGGAACCGCAGGCGGGGCCGGTGCGCGTGCAGGCGCCGGGCGGTGTCCAGCAGCAACGGCATGAGCCGGCGCAGTTCGCTGTGCCGGCTCCCGGGGAAGAGGCCGATCACGGTGGCATCGGCCGGCAGATCCAGGCGCCGGCGGGCAGAGGCTCGGTCGGGCCGGGGAACCGCGTGCTCCAGGAGCGGGTGGCCCACGAACCGGGCCTGGACGCCGTGGCGTCGGTAGAAGTCCTGCTCGAAGGGAAAGACCACCGCCATCAGGTCCACGTCGCGCCGGATCCGGCGAACCCGGTAGCGGCGCCAGGCCCAGACCTGGGGGCTGATGTAATAGAGCACCGGAATGCCCAGTTCACGGGCGGTGCGCGCCAGGCGCAGGTTGAACTCCGGGTAGTCCACCAGGATCAGGAGGTCCGGGCGCTCCTCGCGCAGTGCGCTGCGCATGGACCGGAGGGCGGCCTTGATGTCGTGCCAGTGGCGCAGGACTTCCACCAGCCCCACCACCGCCAGGCGGCCGGCATCGACGCGGATGTCCACGCCGGCCTCGCGCATGCGCGGCCCGCCGATACCGCTGAAGGCCACGGAGGGGTCCCGTGCCTGAACGCGGCGCACCAGGTGGGCGGCGTGCATGTCGCCGGAGGCCTCTCCGGCGACGATCAGTACCCGGGCCACGCCTTTCAGCCTCCGGCGGCCCGGCGCACCACCTGGGCGATGTGCTCCACGGTGTCGGGCGGGAGCTCCGGGTAGATGGGCAGCGACAGGCACCGCCGGCACACCGACTCGGTCACCGGCAGGTGGAGGTCGCGACAGGCATCGCCATAGACCGCCTGGCGGTGCAGCGGGACGGGGTAGTACACGGCGGAGGCGATGCCCGCCTCGGCCAGCGCCTCCTGGATGGCCTCGCGGCGGTCGGTGAGGATGGTGTACTGGTGGAACACGTGGGTCCCGGCGGGGTCCTCGTACGGGGTCTCCACCACGTCGTGCAACAGCTCGGTGTACCGGCGGGCGGCCCTCCGGCGTCCTTCGTTGTAATCATCGATGCGGCGCAGCTTGATGCGCAGGATGGCGGCCTGGATCTCGTCCAGCCGGCTGTTGTACCCGATGAAATCGTGGTGATACCGCCGGCTGCTGCCATGGTTGCGGAGCTGGCGCAGGCGCTCGGCCATGGTTTCCGACTGGGTGGTGACCATGCCGCCGTCGCCGTAGGCGCCTAGGTTCTTGCTGGGAAAAAAGCTGTGGCAGCCGGCCAGCCCGGCGGTGCCGGTCATGATGCCGTCGCGGCGGGCGCCGAAGGACTGGGCGCAGTCCTCGACGATCACCAGGTCGTGCTGCCGGGCGATGGCCTGCAGGGCGGGGAGGTCGGCCGGCTGGCCGAACAGGTGGACCGGCAGCAGGGCGCGGGTGCGGGCGGTCACGGCTTCCGCCACCCGCTGCGGATCCAGGTTGAAGGTGCGGGGGTCGATGTCCACGAACACCGGCGTGGCCCCGGTGTAGGACACGGCCTCGGCGGTGGCGATGAAGGTGAAGGCCGGGAGGATGACCTCGTCGCCCGGCCCGATGCCTGCCGCACGCAGGGCCAGGTGCAGGGCGTCGGTGCCGGAGGCACAGCTCACGGCATGGGCGGCGCCGAGATAGGCGGCGGCCTCCTGCTCGAACTGCCGGACGTTGGGACCGAGAATGAAATGGGTGTTCTCCAGCACCTCCTGCAGGGCGGCGTCGATCTCCGCCTTGAGGCTGTGGTACTGCTCCTTGAGGTCCACCATGGGGATCATGAAATCATTCCTCCATTGGATGCCGGCGCAGTGTGTGTGGGGGCGCCGGCCCGTTCCAGGGCCTCGGTGATGCGGATGGCGGTCTCCAGGGCCCGGCGCCCGTCCCGGCCGCTGACCACCGGCGGCGTGCCGTGGCGCACCGCGGCGACGAAGGCCTTGATCTCCTCCAGCAGGGCGTCGGCGCCCTCGAGCCGGCGTTCCTCGCTGAGGATCTCGGGGATGCCACCGGCGGCGGCGGGGCCGCGCCGGTGGAGCGCCAGGTGCTTTTCATGGAAGTCCACCACGATGTAGGCATCGTGCTGGAACACCCGCATGGTGCGCTCGGTCTTGCGTCCCGCGCGGCTGGCGGTGACGTTGGCCACGCAGCCGTTGGCGAAGCGCAGGCGGGCGTTGGCGATATCGATCTCGCCGGTGAGCACCGGCACCCCGCTCACGTCCAGTGACGTGATGGGGGCGGGCACCATGTCCAGGATCAGGTCGATGTCGTGGATCATGAGATCCAGGACGACGTTGACATCGGCCCCGCGCGGGTTGAAGGGGGCCACCCGGTGTGACTCGATGAACAACGGCTCGGCCAGCACCCCCTGCAGCGCCACCATGGCCGGGTTGAAGCGTTCCAGGTGGCCCACCTGCAGCACCAGGCCGCGTTCCTCGGCCAGCCGGACGAGGGTGTCGGCCTCGTCCACGGTCACGGTCATGGGTTTCTCCAGCAGCACGTGGAGACCCCGCTCCAGGCACTGGCGGGCGACGGCGAAGTGGCGCTGGGTGGGGACCACGACGCTCACCAGGTCGATGTCCCCCAGCAGGGGTTCCAGCGAGGTGTATGCGGGCACGTCCAGCTCCGAGCCCACCGCCTGCGCGCGATCCGCATCGGCGTCCACCACGCCGCACAGGGTGACATCGGGCAGGGCGGCGTATTTCTGGGCGTGAAACCGGCCCAGGTAGCCGACCCCGATGACGGCGGCGCGCAGCGAAGGAACGGAATGGGAACGGCTCACATCGAGTGCGGTTCGGGTTGCGGCAAGGATGACCGGGCCCGTGTTGCGGCTGGACCCCGACCGGCGGACGGTGTAATGATCTCACCGTTTTGCGGGCAACGCAAACGGGAGATGCGCGGCAGTGGATGGTGTCACGGCGGGGGTGGACGAGGCGGGCCGGGGCCCGCTGGCGGGACCGGTGGTGGCGGCGGCCGTGATCCTGGACCCCCGCCGCCCCGTCACCGGACTGGCGGATTCCAAGAAGCTGACGCCGGCGCAGCGGGCCGAGCTGGAGGCGGAGATCAGGGCGCGCGCGCTGGCGTGGTGCGTGGCCAGCGCATCGGTGGAGGAGATCGATCGTTACAACATCCTGCAGGCCACGATGCTGGCCATGACGCGCGCGGTGGAGGGACTTTCCCGCCGGCCGGAGCGGGCGCTGGTGGACGGCAACCGACTGCCGGACCTGCCCTGCCCGGGGCGGGCGGTGGTGGGCGGCGATGCCACGGTGCCGGCCATCAGTGCCGCTTCCATCCTGGCCAAGGTGGCCCGGGACCGGGAAATGGAGCGCCTGGACCGGTGCCATCCCGGGTACGGGTTCGCCCGGCACAAGGGCTATCCCACGCGGGAGCACCTGGCGGCGCTGGAGAAACTGGGGCCATGCGCCGCGCACCGGCGCTCGTTTGGACCGGTGCGGCGGCGGCTTGAGTGCAGCCCTGGATTCGTATAAGGTCACCGGCAGGTATCGCACAACCCGTTGACCGCGACCGGGAATGATGGATCCATGAGCCTGCCGCTCATACTGCGCCTCGATGTCACCGGCAGGCCGATCCGCTGGATCGGCTGGCAGGAAGCGGTGTGTCTCTACGCCCGGGGCATGGTGGCCTGGACCGCCGGCGACCATACCTTTTCGTTGCACGGCGGGATGTCGCGCCTGGACGGGCGCCGCACCGTGCTGGAGATCAATTCCATCATCGCGGTGCGCGGGGAGAACCGCGCGGTGCGGCGGCGCACGGTGCCGCCCCTGACCAACCGCGAGCTGTTCCGGCGCGATCGCCACACCTGCCTCTACTGCGGGCGCCGCCACGCCGACGCCGGGCTCACCCGGGATCACGTGGTGCCGGTCTCCCGGGGCGGGCGCGACGTGTGGTCCAACGTGGTCACGGCCTGCCGCCGCTGCAATGCCCGCAAGGGTTGCCGGACTCCCGACGAGAGCGGCATGCCGTTGCTGGCGGTGCCCTATGTCCCTAACCTGGCCGAGTACCTGGTCCTGCGCAACCGGCGCATCCTGGCCGACCAGATGGAGTTCCTGCGCCTGCAGTTCACCGACCAGGCGCGCGACTGGGCGCTGCAGTAGCGGCTCAGTAACGGCTGGCCAGCCCCGGCCAGTCGAAGTGGTGGACGAAACCCAGGTTGATGGTGTCTATGGTGTTGTTGTCGTCGTCCACGTAGCGAATCGCGCTGACGTTGAGTGCGGTGTGGGGTCCCCCGTAGAAGTCCATGCCGACGCCGTAGGCCGGGCCGCTGATGGAGTCGGCGAAGTTCCACTGGTTGAGGGACAGCTCCGAAAAGTCGATGTAGCCGTAACCGCCCATGACGTAGAGGGTGGTCTTTTTGTAGCGCAGGTTGGCACGCACGAAGGCGGCGGCGACGAACCGGGTCCGGATGGTGCCGGTGACACCGGGCGAGATCTCGCGGCTGAAGTCGTTGGTCTTGCCCAGGTGGATCTCCGCTCCCAGGAAATTGCTGACATCTGCGCCCAGGACCAGGGTCAACTGGTTGAGATCGACGTCGTCCCACGAACCATAATTGAGTCCCCAGTAGAAGCGGCGCTCCCCGGTCTCGACCCCGAGAAAGGTGTCGGCGCCCTGGGCGGTGGTGGAGCAGGCGGTGAACAGCGCGGCGGCGAGGATCGTCGTTCTGGCATTCATTGTTCGGTTCCCCCGTTGGGCGATTCTCCGGGCCCCGCACCCCGGGCGGTCCCGGACTCCCGCATGTGCTGAAAGATAGCCGAGATATTACTATAAAACAAGTATTTAAAGGTCAAATTTTGAGTAAATTGTTCATTCACACCCTGGCCGGGGTCCCAGAAGCTCGATGGGATAGCCGTCGGGATCCTCGACGAAGGCGATGAGGGTGGTGCCGGCGTTCATGGGTCCGGGTTCGCGGATGATCTTGCCGCCCCGGGCCCGGATGGCCTCGGCGGCCCGGTGGACGTCGTCCACCTCGATGGCGATGTGGCCGAAGCCGTTGCCCAGGTCGTAGTGACGGGTGTCCCAGTTGCAGGTGAGTTCCAGCACCGCCTCGCGTGACTCGTCGCCGTAGCCCACGAAGGCCAGGGTGAAGCGACCCTCGGGGTAGTCCTTGCGCCGCAGCAGCCTCATGCCGAGGACCTCGGTGTAGAAGGCGATGGAGCGGTCCAGGTCACCGACCCGGAGCATGGTGTGCAGGATGCGCATGATGGCTGGCGTATGCGGGTTTGGCCGCCAAACTAACGGATGGGCCGCGTGCTAGGCAAGCCTCGCCGCCCTGGGTTACAGTTGGCGCCAGCAGAGGGAGGGACCGGCCATGGCCAGACGCCCCCAGCCCGTCAAGTCCTTCGGTTTCCAGCCGGGGCGCATCCTCGCCCGCAAGTACGAGGTCATCGCCCCGCTGGGCGCGGGCTGGGAGGGGGAGGTCTACCGGGTGCGCGAGGTGGCCACCGGCATCGACCGGGCGGTCAAGTTCTTCTTTCCCCAGCGCAACCCCCGCAACCGGACCCTGTTGTTCTATGCCAAGAAACTGCACAAGCTGCGCCAGTGCCCCATCCTGATCCAGTACCACACCCAGGACACCATCACCTTCCGCGGCCAGCCCATCTCGTTCCTGGTGTCGGACTACGTCGAGGGCGAGCTGCTGTCGCGTTTTCTCAAGCGCCAGCGGGGCGGGCGCCTGGACGAGTTCCAGGCCCTCCATCTGCTCCATGCCCTGGCCGCGGGCATCGAGACCATCCACCACATGCGCGAGTACCACGGCGATCTGCACGTGGACAACGTCATCGTCCGCCGCCTGGGTCTGGGGTTCCAGGTGCGGCTGGTGGATCTCTACCACTGGCAGGCCCCGCGCCTGGCCAACATCCACGACGATGTCTGCGACCTGGTGCGGATCTTCTACGACTGCACGGGCGGGCGGGCGCATTACGCCCGGCTCTCGCCCCAGGCCAAGGGCATCTGCATGGGGCTCAAGCGGTCTCTCATCCTGCGCAAGTTCCGCACCGCGGGCCAGCTGCGCGAGCACCTGGAGACCCTGGACTGGGACCCGGCATGAGGCCCGGCTGCGGCGGGGCGCAGGGGCCGTGACGGGGTTTCCCGCCCTGACCGGGCCCCTCGTGCTGGTGGACGGCACCGCCGGGGAGATCACGGCCCGCCGCTTCGCCGGCGGCCGGGCCGTGGTGTGTTCCCGGAAGGCGCCGGGCAAGGAGACACCCAACGAGGACGCCGTGGCCCTGGTGCCCGCGGGGCCGGCGGCGGGCGTGGCGCTGGTGGCCGACGGGGCCGGGGGGCTGCCCGGCGGCGGCCGGGCCTCGGCGCTGGCGGTGGCGGCCCTGGCCCGGGCGGTGGCCGGGGCCGGCGACGAGGAGGCGGCGCTGCGCAACGCCATCCTCAACGGCTTCGAGGCGGCCAACGCCGAGGTCCAGGCCCTGGCCACGGGGGCGGCCACCACCCTGGCGGCGGTGGAGATCGCGCAGCGCCAGGTGCGGCCCTTCCACGCGGGGGACTCCATGGTCCTGGTCTGCGGCCAGCGGGGCCGAATCAAGCTGCAGACCGTCTCCCATTCCCCCACCGGCTACGCGGTGGAGGCCGGCCTGCTCGAGGAGCGCGAGGCGCTGCACCACGCCGAGCGGCACCTGGTGTCCAACATGGTGGGCACGCCCGACATGCGCATCGAGGTGGGGCCGCCGGTCCGGCTGGCCCCGCGGGACACGGTGCTGGTGGCCTCCGACGGCCTGTTCGACAACCTGCACCTGGAAGAAATCGTGGCCGAGATCCGCTGCGGCCCGCTGGAGGAGGCCGCGCGGCGGCTGCTGGCCGCGGCCGTGACCCGCATGGAGCGGCCGGTCCCCGGCCAGCCCTCCAAGCCCGACGACATCAGCTTCGTCCTCTACCGTCCGGCCTGAGGCGTTCCCGCCTGTCAAGCCTTGCCAGTGGCAGGGCGAGTTTGTAACGTGGGGTCATGCCGCCCGGATTCGTTCATCTTCACCTTCACTCGGAGTACTCCCTTTCCGACAGCGTGGTGAGGATCCGGCCGCTGGTGGAGGCGGTGGCGGCGGCCGGCATGCCGGCGGTGGCGGTGACCGACCAGGGCAACCTGTTCGCCATGGTCAAGTTCTACCGCGCCGCGGTGGCGGCCGGCATCAAGCCGGTGGTGGGCGTCGATCTCAGGGTGCAGGAGGAGGCGGACGGCCGTGCCCCCTCGCGCCTGGTGCTCCTGTGCCAGGACCTCACCGGGTACCGCAATCTCACCGAGCTGGTGTCGCGCACCTACACCGAGGGCCAGGGCCGGGGCGAACCCCTGCTGCAGCGGGAATGGCTGGCCGGGCACACCGACGGCCTCATCGCGCTCTCCGGCGGCCGTGACGGTGACGTGGGGGCGGCGCTGCTGGCGGGCGACGACGGCGAGGCGGAGCGCCGGGCGGCGTTCTGGCGCGGGCTGTTTCCGGACCGTTTCTATCTCCAGGTGGCGCGTACCGGCCGCCCGCAGGAGGAGGACTATTTGTACCGGGCGGTGGAGCTGGCCGGGCGCACGGGACTGCCGGTGGTGGCCACCAACGAGGTCCAGTTCATCCGCCCCGACGAGTTCGAGGCCCACGAGGCCCGGGTCTGCATCCACGAGGGCCGCACCCTGGACGATCCGCGCCGGCCGCGCCGGTTCAGCGAGCAGCAGTACCTGCGCACGCCGCAGGAGATGGCCGAGCTGTTCGCCGACCTGCCCGAGGCGCTGGAAAACAGCGTGGAGATCGCGCGCCGCTGCAACCTGGAACTGACCTTCGGCCAGAACCACCTGCCCGACTACCCGGTGCCGGCGGGCCGGACCATCGACGAGCACCTGCGCGAGCAGGCCCGTGCCGGGCTGGACCGGCGCCTGCACGTGTTGCTGGATCCGGCGGCGCCGGACTTCGCCGAGCGGCGCCGGCCCTACGACGAGCGCCTGGAGCGCGAACTCGACGTGATCACGGGCATGGGGTTCTCCGGCTATTTCCTCATCGTGGCCGATTTCATCCAGTGGGCCAAGCACAACGGGGTGCCGGTGGGCCCGGGACGGGGTTCCGGCGCGGGTTCGCTGGTGGCCTATGCGCTCACCATCACCGACCTGGACCCGCTGCGCTACGACCTGCTGTTCGAGCGGTTCCTGAACCCCGAGCGCGTGTCCATGCCCGACTTCGACGTGGACTTCTGCATGGAGGGGCGCGACCGGGTCATCGACTACGTGGCCGAGCGTTACGGCCGCGACAAGGTGGCGCAGATCATCACTTACGGTTCCATGGCGGCCAAGGCGGTGGTGCGCGACGTGGGCCGGGTGCTGGGGCACAGCTACGGTTTCGTGGATCGCATCGCCAAGCTCATTCCCTTCGAGCTGGGCATGACCCTGGACCGGGCCCTGGAGCAGGAGGAGGCCCTGCGCCAGTTGTACGACGAGGACGAGGACGTGCGCGCCATCATCGACCTGGCCCGGTCGCTGGAGGGCCTGGCGCGCAACGCGGGCAAGCATGCCGGCGGCGTGGTCATCGCGCCGTCGAAGCTCACCGACTTCACCCCGCTCTACTGCGAGCCGGGTTCCGACGGCGTGGTGACCCAGTTCGACAAGGACGACGTGGAGACCATCGGCCTGGTCAAGTTCGACTTCCTCGGCCTGCGCACGCTGACCATCATCGACTGGGCGGTGGAGACGGTGAACCGGCAGCGCCGGGCCGCCGGCGAGCCGGAGCTCGACATCGGCGCCGTCCCGCTGGACGACCCCGAGACCTTCGCCCTGCTCAAGGCCTGCAACACCACCGCGGTGTTCCAGCTCGAGTCGCGCGGCATGAAGGACCTGATCCAGCGCCTCCAGCCCGACACGTTCGAAGACATCGTTGCGCTGGTGGCCCTGTTCCGGCCCGGGCCGCTGCAGTCGGGCATGGTGGACGACTTCATCAACCGCAAGCACGGGCGGCAGAAGGTGGAGTACCCCCACCCGGAGCTGGAGCCCATCCTCAAGCCCACCTACGGCGTGATCCTGTACCAGGAGCAGGTGATGCAGATTGCCCAGGTCCTGGCCGGCTACACCCTGGGCGGCGCCGACCTGCTGCGCCGCGCCATGGGCAAGAAGAAGCCGGAGGAGATGGCCAAGCAGCGGGCCATCTTTCTCGACGGGGCCCGCGCGCACGGGGTGGACGAGAAGACCGCCAGCGGCATCTTCGACCTCATGGAGAAGTTCGCCGGCTACGGCTTCAACAAGTCGCACTCGGCGGCCTACGCCCTGGTCTCCTACCAGACCGCCTGGCTCAAGGCGCACTACCCGGCCGCGTTCATGGCCGCGGTGCTCTCGGCCGACATGGACAACACCGACAAGGTGGTGACGCTCATCGACGAGTGCCGCGACATGGGCCTGGAGGTGGTGCCGCCGGACATCAACCGCTGCCAGCACCGGTTCACGGTGCAGGACGAGCGCACCGTGGTCTACGGCCTCGGTGCCATCAAGGGCGTGGGGGCGGCGGCCATCGAGGCGCTCACCGGGGAGCGCGAGGCCAACGGCCCGTTTCGCGACCTGTTCGATCTCTGCGCCCGGGTGGACCTGCGCCGGGCCAACCGCCGCACCCTGGAGGCGCTGATCATGGCCGGGGCCCTGGATGCCTTCGGCGAGGACCGCGCCACCCTGATGGCCACCCTGCCCGATGCCATCCGCCTCGCGGAGCAGCACAGCCGCAACGCCGACCTGGGCCAGGAGGACCTGTTCGGCATGGCGCCGGTGGCGGAGCGGGTGCCGGTGAGCTACCGCCGGGTGGCGCCGTGGGACGAGGCCCAGCGCCTGGCCAACGAGAAGCAGACGCTGGGGCTGTACCTCACCGGCCATCCCATCGACCGCTACCTGCCCGAGCTGGAGCGCATCGTCTCGGCCCGCATCGCGGAGCTCAAGCCGGACCGGGACCAGACCGTGGTGGTGGCGGGACTCATCGTGGCCATGCGCACCATGAATACCCGCCGCGGGGACCGCATGGCCTTCATCACCATCGATGACCGCTCCGGCCGCATCGAGCTGGCGGTGTTCGCCGACGTGTTCCAGCGCTGCCGCGAGCTGCTGGCCAGGGACCGGCTCATCGTCGTGGAAGGGGAGGTGAGCGTGGACGAGTACACCGGCGGCTACCGCATGAGCGCCCGCGAGATCCACGCCATCGACGACGCCCGCGAGCGCTTCGCCCGCCGCCTGGTGGTGGCGGTGGACGCGGCGCGCGCGGCCAACGGCTTCGCCCAGGACCTGGCCCGGGTGCTGGCGCCGTTCCGCGAGGGCCGCTGCCCGGTGGTGCTGGACTACCGCGGTGCCGGGGCCGCCGCCGAGGTGGCCCTGGGCGAGGATTGGCGGGTGCACCCGTCCGACGAGCTGCTGCACCGCCTGCAGGACCTGGTGGGCGAGGCCGCGGTGCGGCTGGATTACGGAGGACGGAGGACGGAGGACAGAGGACGGAGGACAGAGGACGGAGGACAGAAAACAGGCTGGCCGGCCCCCGGCCCGTAGCCCGGATGCAGCGCAGCGGAATCCGGGCCCCCAGCGCCCAGCACCCAGCACCCAGCACCCCGTTATGTTATGATTTTCCGGCTTTTACCGCCGGAACCTGCCGCACCCTCTCAAGCCCATGAATCTCAACTTCCTGGATTTTGAGCAGCCCATCGCCGAGCTGGAGGCCAAGATCGAGGAGCTGCGCTACGTGGGCTCCGACACCGAGATCAACATCAGCGAGGAGATCGCGCGTCTGCAGGCCAAGAGCCGCGAGCTCACCGAGTCCATCTTCTCCAACCTCACCCCGTGGCAGATCTCGCAGCTGGCGCGCCATCCCCAGCGGCCCTACTTCCTCGACTACGTGGACCGCATCTTCACCGACTTCCAGGAGCTGCACGGCGACCGCGCCTTTGCCGACGACCCGGCCATCGTGGGCGGCGTGGCCCGTCTCGACGGCCAGCCGGTGGTGGTCATCGGCCAGCAGAAGGGACGCGACACCCAGGAGAAGCTCAAGCGCAACTTCGGCATGCCGCGGCCCGAGGGCTACCGCAAGGCCAAGCGCCTCATGGAGCTGGCGGAACGCTTCGGCCTGCCGCTTTTCACCTTCATCGACACCCCCGGGGCCTACCCCGGGGTGGGGGCCGAGGAGCGCGGCCAGAGCGAGGCCATCGCCCGCAACCTGTTCGTCCTCTCGCGCCTCAAGACGCCGGTGGTGTGCACGGTGATCGGCGAGGGCGGCTCCGGCGGGGCCCTGGCCATCGGCGTGGGCGATCGCCTGCTCATGCTCCAGTACAGCACCTACTCGGTCATCTCGCCCGAGGGCTGCGCCTCCATCCTGTGGAAGAGCGCGGACAAGGCGCCGGAAGCGGCCGAGGCCATGGGGCTCACCGCGGAGCGCCTCAAGAGCCTGGACCTGGTGGACGAGGTGATCCCGGAGCCCCTGGGCGGGGCCCACCGCGACGTGGACACCACCGCCGCCCGCATCAAGTCGGCACTGCTGGAGTCGCTGGAGTCGCTCCAGGCCATGGGCATCGACAAGCTGCTCGACGCCCGCTACGAGCGCCTCATGCGCTACGGGCACTTCACCGAATAGTCCCGGCGTCCATGCAACTGTCTCCGGAGTGGGTGGCGCAGCGGCTGGCGGCCATGCCCGCGGCGGAGCGCTACCTGGTGGCCTTCTCCGGCGGCCGCGATTCCACCGTGCTGCTGCACCTGTTGTGGCGCCTGCGCGAGGCCGGGCGCCTCCCCGCCCTGGCCGCGGTGCACGTGCACCACGGCCTGCATCCGGAGGCCGACCAATGGGCCGCGGCCGCCGCGGCCGCCTGCCGGGCCTGGGCCATCCCCTGCGAGGTGGTGCGGGTGCGGGTGGCGAAGGAAGGCGGGCTGGAGGCCGCGGCCCGGCGCGCGCGCTACGCGGCCTTCCGGCAGCGGCTGGGTCCGGGCGACGGCCTGCTGCTGGCCCACCATCGCGAGGACCAGGCCGAGACCGTGCTGCTGAGGCTCCTGCGCGGGGCCGGTCCCCGGGGTCTCGCGGCCATGCCCGCCTGGCGGCCCCTGGGCGCGGGCTGGCTGGGCCGGCCGCTGCTGGAAGCGGACCGCGCGGCGCTGGCGGACTATGCCGCGGCCCACGGCCTGCACTGGGTGGAAGACCCCGGCAACCGCGATCCCGCCCGGGACCGCAACCACCTGCGCCACGAGGTGATGCCGCGCCTGGCCGCCCGCTGGCCGGCGGCCGCGGAGATGCTGGCGCGAACGGCGCGGCACCAGCAGGAGGCCGCGCGCCTGCTGGACGACCTGGCCCGCATGGACCTGGGGCCGCCGCCGGCGCCCGGGGCGCCGCTGCCGCTGGCGGTGCTGGAGCGCACGCCGCCCCACCGGCGGGCCAACCTGGTGCGCTACTGGCTGCAGTCCGTCTGCGGGCTGGCCCCCCCCGACGGGCGCCACCTGGCCCGCGTGCTCGGCGAGCTGCCGGGGGCCCGGCCCGATGCCGTGCCCGCGGTGCAATGGCCGGGCGGCTGGGTGCGCCGCTACCGGGATGGCTTGTGGGCCGGAGCGCCGCTGCCGCGCCACGACCCGGCGCAGGTGGTGCCCTGGGACCTGGCCGCGCCGCTGGTCCTGCCGGGCGCCGGCTGGCGCCTGGTGCCGCGACGGGCACGGGGGCAGGGACTGGCGGCAACGGCGGTGGCCGGCGGGGTGGAGGTGGCCTTCCGCCGCGGCGGCGAGCGCTGCCGGCCGGCGGGCCGCGGTCATCGCCACGCGCTCAAGAAGCTCCTGCAGGAGTGGGGCGTGCCGCCGTGGCAGCGCGACCGCCTGCCGCTCATCCGCGTGGACGGCGAGCTGGCCCAGGTGGGGAGTCATTGCCTGTGCGAGCCCTTCGCCGCCGCGCCGGGCGAGGAGGGGGTGGTGGTCGAGCTGGTCCCGCTGGCGGCGGGCGATTGAAACACCGCGGCAAAACGACGACAATAACGGCATCGGGATGTGGCGCGGGCCGCCTCCCAGGATCACCCCGGCGGCTGGATGACGAAATTCGTTTTTATTACCGGTGGCGTCGTGTCCTCCCTTGGGAAGGGCATCGCCTCCGCCTCCCTGGCCGCCATCCTCGAAGCGCGCGGCATCAAGGTCACCCTCCTCAAGCTGGACCCCTACATCAACGTGGACCCGGGCACCATGAGCCCGTTCCAGCACGGCGAGGTGTTCGTCACCGAGGACGGGGCGGAGACCGACCTGGACCTGGGCCACTACGAGCGCTTCGTGCGCACCACCATGACCCGGCGCAACAACTTCACCACCGGCCGCATCTATGCCGACGTCATCCGCAAGGAGCGCCGCGGCGACTACCTGGGGGGCACGGTGCAGGTGATCCCCCACATCACCGATGCCATCAAGGAGTCCATCCTGGCCGGCGCCGAGGGGGCCGAGGTGGCGATGGTGGAGATCGGCGGCACGGTGGGCGACATCGAGTCGCTGCCGTTTCTCGAGGCCATCCGGCAGATGGGCCTGGAGCTGGGCCGCGACAACGTGGCCTACATCCACCTCACCCTGCTGCCGTACATTCCCACCTCGGGCGAGCTCAAGACCAAGCCCACCCAGCACTCGGTCAAGGAGCTGCGGTCCATCGGTATCCAGCCCGACGTGCTGCTGTGCCGCGCCGACCGGCCCATCCCCGACGACGAGCGGCGCAAGATCTCCCTGTTCACCAACGTCGAGGAGCGGGCGGTCATCGCCGCCATCGACGTGGACAGCATCTACAGGATCCCGCGCCTGCTGCACGAGCAGGGGCTGGACGACATCGTGGTGGACCGCCTGCGTATCCAGGCCCGGCCGGCCGACCTCTCGGAGTGGGACGCGGTGGTGGAGGCCCAGCGGCACCCGGAGGGCAAGGTGAAGGTGGCCATGGTGGGCAAGTACGTCAACCTCACCGAGTCCTACAAGTCGCTGTCGGAGGCGCTGATCCACGCCGGCATCCACACCCGCACGCAGGTGGACATCACCTATCTCGATTCCGAGGACATCGAGCGCAACGGCACCGGCTGCCTGGAGGGAATGGACGCCATCCTGGTGCCGGGCGGATTCGGCGAGCGCGGCGTGGAGGGCAAGGTGGCGGCGGTGCGTCATGCCCGCACCCGCGGCGTGCCCTACCTGGGCATCTGCCTGGGGATGCAGGTGGCCGTCATCGAGTATGCCCGTGACGTGGCCGGGCTGGAGGATGCCCACAGCACCGAGTTCCGGCGCGATACCCCGCACCCGGTCATCGCCCTCATCACCGAGTGGCAGGACAAGGACGGCACCATCGAGCGCCGCAGCGAAGACTCCGACCTGGGGGGCACCATGCGCCTGGGCGGACAGCCGTGCCTGCTGGCACCGGGGACCCGGGTGCGCGAGGCCTACGGGCGCGAGCGCATCGTCGAGCGCCACCGCCACCGTTACGAGTTCAACAACCGCTACCGCGACGTGCTCGAGGCCGCGGGACTGGTCATCGCCGGGACCTCGGTGGACGGCAGCCTGGTGGAGGTGGTGGAGATCGCCGACCATCCCTGGTTCGTGGCCTGCCAGTTCCACCCCGAGTTCACCTCCACGCCCCGCGACGGACACCCGCTGTTCAACGGCTTCATCCGCGCCGCCCGCGCGGTGCGCGCCACCACCGCCGCCGAGGCGGCCACGGTATGATGGAGCTGTGCGGCTTTCCGGCCGGCAACGACCGGCCGTTGTTCCTGATCGCGGGTCCCTGCGTCATCGAGAGCGAGGCCCTGGCGCTGGAGACGGCCGCGGCCCTGCGTGACATCACCGGGCGCCTGGGCGTGCCCTTCATCTACAAGTCCTCCTTCGACAAGGCCAACCGCACCGCCCACGACAGCTTCCGCGGGCCCGGCGTGGCGGAGGGCCTGCGCATCCTGCAGAAGGTGAAGGACGAGGTGGGGGTGCCGGTGCTCACCGACGTGCACGAGGACACGCCCCTGGACGAGGTGGCGGCGGTGGCCGACGTGCTGCAGACGCCGGCCTTCCTCTGCCGCCAGACCAACTTCATCCAGAACGTGGCCCGGCAGGGGCGGCCGGTCAACATCAAGAAGGGCCAGTTTCTCGCCCCCTGGGACATGGTCAACGTGGTGGAGAAGGCCCGCGCCGCGGGCAACGACCGCATCCTGGTGTGCGAGCGCGGCGTCTCCTTCGGCTACAACACGCTGATCTCGGACATGCGCGGGCTGGCCGTGATGCGCGACACCGGCTGCCCGGTGGTGTTCGACGCCACCCACTCGGTGCAGCAGCCGGGCGGGCAGGGCAGCCGCTCCGGCGGCCAGCGGGAGTTCGTGCCGGTGCTGGCGCGGGCCGCGGTGGCCGCGGGCGTGGCGGGGCTGTTCATGGAGACCCACCCGGACCCGGACCGGGCCCTGTCGGACGGGCCCAACGCCTGGCCCCTGGGGCGCATGGAGGCGTTGCTGCAGACGCTGCTGGAGCTGGACCGCACGGTCAAGGCGCGGCCCTTCATCGAGGACGAGCTGCGCCGGGGCGGGTGAGCGGGCCCGGCGCCACGGAATCCCACAACCCTTCAGGAAGAACCGAGACATCCATGACCAAGCGAGGCAGTTGCATCAAGGCCGTCATCGGCCGGGAGATCATCGATTCGCGCGGCAATCCCACGGTGGAGGCCGACGTGATCCTGGAATCGGGCGCCATGGGACGCGCCGCGGTGCCGTCGGGGGCCTCCACCGGCACCCGCGAGGCCATCGAGCTGCGCGACGGCGACCCCGCGCGCTACGGCGGCAAGGGCGTGCTCAAGGCGGTGGGCCACGTCAACGGCGAGATCCGCAACGCCCTGCTGGGGCACGATGCCGCGGACCAGGCCGGCCTGGACCGGCGCATGATCGAGCTGGACGGCACCGACAACAAGGGCCGCCTCGGGGCCAACGCCATTCTCGCCGTGTCCCTGGCCGCGGCCCGGGCCGCCGCCGCCGACCAGGGGGTGCCCCTGTACCGCTACCTGGGGGGGACCGAGGCCTGCGTCCTGCCGGTGCCCATGATGAACATCATCAACGGCGGCGCCCACGCCGACAACTCGGTGGACCTGCAGGAGTTCATGATCCTGCCCGTGGGCGCGCCGGACCTGGCCGAGGCGGTGCGCTACGGGGCCGAGGTCTTCCACGCGCTGAAGCAGGTCCTGCACGGGCGCGGGCTCAACACCGCGGTGGGCGACGAGGGCGGCTTCGCCCCCGACCTGCCCTCCAACGAGGCCGCCATCGAGGTGATCCTGGAGGCGGTGGAACGGGCCGGTTACCGCGCCGGCGAGGACATCTTTCTCGGCATCGACGCCGCCGCCAGCGAGTTCCACCGCGACGGCCGCTACGAGCTGGCCTCGGAGGGCCGCAGCCTGAGCGCGGACGAGTTCATCGACGTGCTGGCGGGCTGGGTGGACCGGTATCCCATCCTCTCCATCGAGGACGGCATGGCCGAGGACGACTGGGACGGGTGGAAGCGCCTCACCGAGCGCCTGGGTACACGGGTGCAGCTGGTGGGCGACGACCTGTTCGTGACCAACACCGCCATCCTCGAGCAGGGCATCGCCCGCGGCGTGGCCAACTCCATCCTCATCAAGGTCAACCAGATCGGCACCCTCACCGAGACCCTGGACGCCATCCGCACGGCGCGCGATGCCGGCTACACCGCGGTCATCTCCCACCGCTCGGGCGAGACCGAGGACACCACCATCGCCGACCTGGCGGTGGCCACCGGCGCCGGCCAGATCAAGACCGGCTCGCTGTCGCGCTCGGACCGCGTGGCCAAGTACAACCAGCTCATGCGGATCCAGGAGGCCCTGGGCCCGGCCGCCTCGTACCCGGGCCGCGCGGCGTTCTATAATCTGCGCCAGGACACCTGAACACCGTGGCGGCCATGCGCGTTCTCCTCACCCTGCTCGGCGCACTCTTCCTGCTCCTGCAATGGGACCTGTGGGTGGGCGAGGGCAGCCTGGCCTCGGTGGCGCGGCTGGAGGCGGCGGTGGCGGCGCAGCGGGCCGAGAACCAGGCCCTGCGGGCCCGCAACCGGGCGCTGGCCGCGGAGGTGCGCGATCTCAAGCAGGGGCTGGATGCCATCGAGGAGCGCGCCCGCGGCGAGATGGGCATGATCCGCCGCGACGAGGTGTTCATCCAGTTCGTCGAGCCGCGCCGGCGGTGACCGCGCGCGGCACCCGGCCCCGGATCCCCACATGAGCGCGCGGGCCCGCGATCCCGCGCTGTGGGGGGTGGTGCCCGCGGCCGGCGCCGGCCGCCGCATGCAGAGCGCCACGCCCAAGCAGTACCTGCTCCTGGAAGGGCGCCCGGTGCTGGTGCGCACCCTGGAACGGCTGGCCACCCTGCCCGGCCTGGAGGGCATCGTGGTGGCGCTGGCCCCCGGCGATCCCTGGTGGCCGGAGCTGGAAGTGGAGGTCGCGGTGCCGGTGTACACCGTCACCGGCGGCGCCGAGCGCTGCCACTCGGTGGCCGCCGCCCTGGAGCGGCTGGCCGGCATGGCGGCCGGGTCCGACTGGGTCCTGGTCCACGACGCCGCCCGCCCCTGCGTGCGACCGGCGGACCTGGAACGGCTGGTGTGGACCCTCAAGCGCGATCCCGTGGGCGGCCTGCTGGCGGTGCCGGTGCGCGACACCATGAAGCGCGGCGACGACGAGGGCCGCGTGGCCGTCACCGTGGACCGGAGCCGTCTCTGGCACGCGCTCACGCCCCAGATGTTCCGGCTCGAGGCCCTGCGCGGGGCCCTGGCCGCGGCCATCGCCGCCGGCGAGCTGGTCACCGACGAGGCGGCGGCCATGGAGCGCGCGGGCCTGGCCCCGCGCCTGGTGGCCGGTCACGCCGACAACATCAAGATCACGCTGCCCGAGGACCTGGCCCTGGCCGCCTTTTTCCTCCGCCGGCAGGACCAGGAGCACCTCGCGCAGCAGACCGGGCTGGACGACGGCGGGTGATGAGCGGCATGGCGCTCAGGGTGGGACAGGGCTTCGACGTGCACCGCTTCGGCGCCGGGGACCACGTGGTCCTGGGCGGCGTGCGCATTCCCCACGGCCGGGGGCTCCAGGCCCATTCCGACGGCGACGTGGTGATCCACGCTCTGTGCGACGCCGTGCTGGGGGCCGCCGGGCTGGGCGACATCGGGCGCCACTTCCCCGACCACGACCCGCGCTGGCGCGGTGCCGACAGCCGCACCTTCCTGCGCGCGGTGGCGGCCATGGCGCGGGAACGGGGGCTGGCCGTGATCAACGCCGACGTCACGGTGGTGGCGCAGGCGCCCCGGCTGGCGCCGCACGTGGAGGCCATGTGCGCCAACCTGGCCGCGGACCTGGGCATCGACCCGGCGCGGGTCAACGTCAAGGCCACCACCACCGAGGGCCTGGGGTTCACCGGGCGCGGCGAGGGCATCGCCGCGCTGGCGGTGGCGCTGCTGGGCCCGGCCCGCTGAACCGTGGCCACCATGACCCCGTGCGGGCCGTGGCCCCGGGCGCTGGGACCGCCGGCGGGCGCCTTCCGCTACCGGGCGCGGGCCGAGGACTTCGCGGTGGAGGAAGTCCTGGGCTTCGTGCCCGAGGGCGCCGGCCAGCACGCCTGGCTGTGGCTGGAGAAGCGCGGGCTCAACACCGAGGAGGTGGCCCGCCGCCTGGCGCGCCTGGCGGGCGTGCCGCTGGTGCGGGTGGGCTGGTCGGGGCTCAAGGACCGCCATGCCGTGGCCCGGCAGTGGTTCTCGGTGGACCTGGGGGGCATCCGCGAGCCGGCCTGGGAACGCCTGGAGGGCCGGGGGCTGAAGGTGCTCGCGGTGACCCGCCACGGCCGCAAGCTGCGCCGCGGCACCCACCGCGCCAACCGCTTCCGCCTGGTGCTGCGCGAGTGCACGGTGCCCGCGCCCGACATGGAGCGCCGCCTGGGCCGCGCCGCCGCCTGCGGGGTACCCAACTTCTTCGGTCCCCAACGCTTCGG
>JALSIK010000202.1 GCA_026990045.1 Chromatiales bacterium
ACCGGCGCGGGGACCGCATCGAGGCGCGCCTGGACCGGCGCGGGGATCGCATCGACGAGCGCCTGGACCGGCGCGGCGAGCGCATCAACGATCGCCTGGACCGTCGTGCCCAGTGGCTGCGCGACCATGGCCGGGACGGTGCCGCCGAGCGCCTGGATCGCCGCGGGGACCGTATCGAGGCGCGCCTGGACCGGCGCGGCGACCGCATCAACAACCGCCTGGATCGGCGCGGCGAGCGCATCAACAACCGCCTCGACCGGCGCGGCGACCGCATCAACCGGCGGCTGGATCGCCGCGGCCAGCGCATCGACCGGCGCCTGGACCGGCGCGGCCAGCGGGCCCACCGCCGCCATGATCGCCGCCACGGCGGCCGTTGATCTCCGGGACCGCCGCCGGTCGCTCCAGCGGCCGGCGCGCGGGTTTTCGGCCGGGGCGCCACGCCACCGGGTACACGAGGAGACGACGCTGGACAACATCGCCGCCCTGGACAGGTTCCTCGCCGGCATGGAGCATCGCGCCTTGCAGATGGCGCGCGTGGCCACCGGCAACGTGGACGAGGCCCTGGACATCGTGCAGGATGCCATGTTGCTGCTGGTGAAGCGCTACGGGGATCGCGGCGAGCAGGAGTGGGGCCCGCTGTTCCACCGGATCCTGCAGAACCGCATCCGCGACTGGTACCGGCGGCAGAAGGTGCGCAACCGGCTGCGCACCTGGCTGGGCGGCGGTGAGGACGGCCCGGCCGACGACATGGCCGGCGTGCCGGACCCGGACGGGCGCGATCCCGCCGGCGAGCTGGCGGGCGGGCAGACCCTGGCCCGGGTGCAGCGGGCCCTCCACGGCTTGCCGTTGCGCCAGCAGCAGGTGTTCCTGCTGCGGGCGTGGGAGGGGCTGGACGTGGCGGAGACGGCGCGGGCCCTGGGCATCGGCCAGGGCAGCGTCAAGACCCATTATTCCCGCGCGGTGCACCGCCTGCGCGAACTGCTGGGAGACGAGCTGACATGAGCGGGCGCGGAGACGACGACGAGCTGGTGACCCGGGTGCGCCAGGCGCTGGAGCGGGCCAGCCGCGAGCTGGACCCCGCCACGGCGGGCCGGCTGCGGGCGGCCCGCCGCACCGCCCTGGCCGCGGCGCGCGGGCGCGGGTCCCCGGCCTGGTCCTCGCGCGCCTGGCTGGCCGCGGGCGTGGCGGCGGGGGTGACCGCGGCGGTGGCCCTGGCGGTGCTGCTGCAGCGGGGCCCGGCGCCGGACCCCGGTACCGCCCACCTGGCGGCGGTGGAGGACCTGGAGCTCATCACCCAGGGCGAGGGACTCGACCTGTACGAGGACCTGGAGTTCTACCAGTGGCTGGCGGAGCAGGACGCCCATGCCGGCTGAGCCCGCCCGCCGCTGGCTGCTGCTGGCGGTCCCGCTGCTGGCGGCCGCCGGCGGGACCGCCGCGCCCGACCCGGAGCTGCTGGAGTTCCTGGGCAGCTTCGAGCCGGGCGACGAGCAGGTGGTGGAGATGATGGTGGACGAGGAGACCGGCGAGGCGGTGGCCCTGTCCGGCACCGGAGAAGACGAGGAAGGTGCACCATGAACAGGCACTGGTATTCCATGCTGCTGGCGGCGGTGCTGCTGGCGGGACCCGGCGCGGCGGCGGCCGGGGGCCCGGCCTGGGCCGATCTCACCCCGGACCAGCAGCGGGTGCTGGCCCCCCTGGCCGCCGACTGGGACACGTTGCCCGGGGAGCGGCGGGCACGCCTGGCCCGGGGGGCCGAGCGCTGGGCCCGGATGACCCCGGAGCAGCGCGCCCGGGCCCGGGCCCGCATGGAGCGCTGGCGGCGGCTGAGCCCGGAGCAGAAGGCCCGCATCCGCGAGCGCTACGAGCGCTTCCGCGCCCTGCCGCCCGAGGAGCAGGCGCGCATCCGCCGCATGCGGCGCTGGTTCCGCAGCCTGCCCCCGGAGCGGCGCGAGGAGTTGCGCCGGCGCTGGCGCGACATGAGCCCCCAGCAGCGCCGCGAGTTCCGCCAGCGCCTGCGCCAGCGGCTGCGGCACATGACCCCCGAGCAGCGGCGGCGCCTGCGCGAGCGGGCCCGCCAGCGCCGCCACCGCCGCTAGCAGGAGATTGAAAAAGGTCGTCCCGGCCCTTTACGCGTCAAACCTGGCGTAGTCCGTGTTCGTATAGAAAAATCAGTCAGTTGCAATATTGATCGGCGGGCAGGGCGTCCTTGCCCCGTCCCGGCACGCCGTTTTCCAGCAGCCTGCCAGGGCACACCCTTCCCTTGACTTTATGAACACTGTTCACTAATCTTTGCGGCAGATTGTTGAACGGTGTTCATAAATGGCCAGAAAGGCACAGCACAGCAAGGAGGAGCTGCGGGCCATGGCCCTGGCGGCGGCGCGCGAGATCGTGGCCGCCGAGGGGGCGGCGGGCCTGTCCACGCGCAAGGTGGCCTCGCGCATGGGCTACGCCGCCGGCACCCTGTACCTGGTGTTCCGCAACCTCGACGACCTCGTGCTCCAGCTCAACGCCGCCACCCTGGAGGCCCTGGACGCACACCTGGCCGAGGCGCTGGCGCGGCTGCCCGCAGACGCCGGGCCACGCCGGCGTCTGCTGGCGCTGGCCCACGCCTACTACCTGTTCGCCCGGGAGCATTTCCACCTCTGGAGCCTGGTGTTCGAGCACCACCTGCCCGAGGGCGAGACCATGCCCGAGTCCCTGGCCGCGCGGGTGCGGGCCCTGCTGGGACGGGTGGAGGCGGAGCTGTCCCACCTGGGGGCCGGGGCCGACCTGGCCGCGCGCGTGCTGTGGAGCGGGGTGCACGGCATCGCGGTGCTGGCGCTCACCGACAACCTGGCCGCCACCGGGCCGGTGGACGCCCCGGCGCTGGTGGACTCCCTGGTCAACCGCTATCTCGACGGGTTCGCCGCCGCGGGGAGGAACCAGTCATGATCAAGGCCCTGTTCCGTTTCCTGCTGCGCCTGCTGTACCGGGTGGAGGTGCGCGGGCTGGAGCACTAC
>JALSIK010000203.1 GCA_026990045.1 Chromatiales bacterium
ACCCTCCCGGCCTGCGCCTCTCCCAGCAGCCGCTGCAGGCGCGCGACGAAGGCCGGCGGCAGGGTGCCGGCGGGTGCCACGGGTCCGTTCATGGGCGGCATGATAGCGCCCGCACACCCCGGCTGTGACCCGCCTCACATTTGGCCCAATCGGGGGCCCGAAAGGCTGGGCGCCACGGTGCCGGTGGACGATATTTGCGAAGAGAATCCCCATGCCACGGACGTGCCATGCGACAGGAAAAACCGGCCATGCCCCCCGAACGCCCCGCGGACGCACCGCAGATCACCGCCCGCATGCTGGCGGCGCTGCCCCTGTTCGAGGGTGAATCCCCCGAGGCCCTGGAGTGGCTGCTGGAGCGGGTGGGCGTGGACACGGTCGCCGCCGGCACCGTCCTGCTGTCGCCGGCGGAGACCAACAGCACCGCCTGGATCGTGCTCAGCGGCCGGCTGGCGGTGCAGCTCGAGCGCCACGGCGAGGCCGAGGTGCACACCTTCCTGGAAGAAGGCGCCTGCGTGGGCGAGATGTCCATCATCGAGGGGGCGCCGCCGTCGGCCACGGTGGTGGCCGACACCGACTGCCACCTGCTGCGCCTGGACGGCCACGTCCTGTGGTCGCTCATCAACCGTTCCCACGCCGTGGCGCGCAACCTGCTGTTCACCTTCTCGCGCCGCATGCGCGACAACAACCAGGCCATCGTGGAGAGCCGCGCCCAGCAGCGCCTGCACGAGCGCCACGCCCGCATCGATCCCCTCACCAACCTGGGCAACCGCCGCTGGCTGGCCGAGACCCTGCCGCGGCTGCTGGAGCGGTGCGCCAAGAACCGCCTGCCCCTGTCCGTGCTCATGCTCGACGTGGACCACTTCAAGCGCTACAACGACACCCTGGGCCACCTGGCGGGCGACTGCGCCCTGCGCGCGGTGGCCGAGGTCATCGAGGCCAACGTGCGCCCCACCGACGTGGCCGCCCGCTACGGGGGCGAGGAGTTCGCCATCGTCATGCCCGAGACCGACGCCGGGCAGGCCCGCGCCATCGCCCAGCGCCTGTGCGACGCGGTGCGGGCCTGTGCCATCCACGGCGACGACGGCCGGCGCCTGCCCGGCGTCACCGTCTCCATCGGCCTGGCCGACACCCGCGGCGAGCGGGACGCGGTGGAACTGCTGGGGGCCGCCGACGCCGCCCTCTACCGGGCCAAGCAGAACGGCCGCGACCGGGTGGAGAGCACCGGCTGAGGCCGGGATTCAGGAACCGGCGGCGGCGGTCTCCGCCAGCGGGCGGTCCTGGCGCCGGAACACGAAGAAGCGGGCATCGAACAACAGGTAGCCCACGCCGGGCACCTCCTTGCGGGCGAAGATCTCCGGCACCACGTCGAACACCTTGACCATGGCGTAGTGACGCCGGAACCATGGATCGCTGTTCAGGCTCTTCAAGTCGAAAGACCGCACCACCATCCAGGTGGGCTTGATCTCCCGGGCCAGGAACCGCCAGTCCGAGGCCCCGTACTTGCGGCACACCGCCACCGTCCGCGGCGACACCAGGCCCGGCCAGTCATAGGTGTGCAAGCCGCTGAAGTAGCCGATATAGCCCAGCGGCTCCAGCAAGAGGGTGTCACCCCGGCCGCTGTTGGCTGCCAGCCAGCGGCCCAGCACCGCGCGCTGCCCGTTCTCCACCACTTCCTGCTGCACCTTCATCTGCCAGGTCACCTGGCCGAACACCAGTGCCAGGGCGACGGCGACCGCCCCGCCCGCCACCGCGCCGCCGTGGCGCGCCGCCGGTGCCGGCACGTACCGTTTCCACACGATGGGAATACCCCGGGCCAGCACCATGGTGCCCAGCACCGACACCGGCGGGAAATACCAGTCGAACACGTTGCCGCGGGTGGCGAGGAACGCCAGGTAGGCGATCCCCAGCACGTACTGGATGGACAAGTAGCGGCCCAGGCGGTCGCCGGCGGGCACCAGCCAGTACACGGTACAAAACGCCCCCGCCAGGTAGCTGAACACCACGATCCACGGCGACCACCCGCCATAACTGAAATAGATGGGCTGGAAGGGCCCGGCCACGACCTGGGCGAGCTTGTGGAAATACAGGCCCAGCCACTGGCTCCATTCCAGCGAGCGGCCGAGGCCGTAGACGCTCTTGGCGATGATGGTATGGGGCACCGGCGTGCCGTAGTACCACCACACGAAGGCCAGCCACGGCAGGTACAGGAGCACGCCCAGCACCGCCGCCCGCACCAGGTGGCGAAACAGGGCCCGGCGGTCCGGCGACAGCAGCAGGGCCGCGGCCGACATGCCCGCGGCGTAGACGAAGCCGTCGGGACGGGTGTACATGAGACCGGCCCACAGCACGCCCAGCCACTTCCAGTGACGCGCGGGCGCATGGTACAGAAGCAGGGCGGCCGTGATGGTAAAGAACACCAGGAAGCCGGCCTCCATGCCGTTGGCGGTGAAGACCACGATCTTGGGCGAGACCAGGTACAGGGCCGCGAACAACCACGGCGCCGCCCGCGGCACGGTGGCATCGCGCAACAGGAACCCCAGCGCGAACAGGCCGGCGGCGGCATAGAACAGCGCGCTCACCACGCGGTAGCCCCACAGGGCCGGCTCCCACGCCTGGGCCCCGGTGAGCCAGTAGAAAAAGGCGGGCAGCAGGGTGTTGATCACCGAGGTGAAGCCGTGCACGCGCTCGCCCTCGTTGTAGACCAGCCCCAGGCCCTCAACCAGGTTCCTGCTGTACCTGAAGGTGATGAAGAAGTCTTCCCACACGTGCTGGGTGTAGGCGGCGTAGGCCAGTGGCATGGCCAGGGCCACGAGCCCGAACAACAGCAGGGCACGGCTGGACAAGGCGGTTTCGAAGGTTCGATTCATTCCGGCTATTCACCCGGCGGTTGCAAAAGGCCGGGCGTGGCACGAGCGGCCCCGGCCCCCGGCGTTGCCTGCGGCCCCCGTGCCCGCCGCC
>JALSIK010000204.1 GCA_026990045.1 Chromatiales bacterium
ATGGTGTAACAGGGCCGGCCCCCGGGGCCGGCGAGCACCGCCACGTCCACCTGGGCCCAGATGACCTGGCCGTCCTTGCGCACGTACCGCTTCTCCAGCGAGTACTGCTGCAGCTCCCCGCGCCAGGCCCGTGCCGCGAGCTCGGCATTGAGCCGCCGGTCGCCGGGGCAGGTCACGTCCATGTCGCCCATGCCCGCGAGCTCCTGCTCGCCGTAGCCCAGCAGCCGGCACATGGCCGCGTTGACCGCCACGTAACGCCCGTCCCGGTCCGCCAGGGCCAGGGCCAGCGGCGAGTTCTGGAACAACAGGCGGAAGGCGGCATCCTCCACCATGCGGGCGGGATTCCAGGCCGCCGTGAGAACCTCCACCGACCGCACCGCCGGCTGCCTGCCCACCGCCACCACCGCCCCGCCGTCCCCGGACACCGGCGACAGGTCCCATGCAAACTCCAGTCTGCGACCGTCGCCGGTCCGGATCCCGGCCCGCAGCCCCGAGACCGGCTGCCCGCGGCGCGCGGACGCCAGCCCGGCCGCGAAGGCCGCGCGCCGTGAGTCGTGAATGAAGCGGGTGTGGTAAGGCTGACCGGTGAGACCTTCCGCAGCCTCGCCGTGGACCGCCCGTGCCCGCGCATTGGCCAGCAGCACCCGGTCGCGGCCATCCAGCACCAGGAGCACCTCGGGGCAGGCCTCGGCCAATGCCGCACAAAGCCGGCGCGCGGGCACGGTATCGGTCCTGGGCGCTGTAACGGAGTCGTTCTCCATGGGCGATGCCGCCACCGGAGCGGTCACGCGCGGGCGGCGCCGTTGAGATAAAAGTTCTACCCCAGGGGGACGGGATCTGGAACGGGCATCATAGCACCGGCAGCCCGATGCCGCCCAGCATGGCGCACATAACCCGCTGATTTTTCGTGCGTTCACCCCCAGCAGGTGACCGCCGCGGAGGCACCATGAGCCGGCAGGACACCTTCTTGCGTGCACTGTTTCGTGGCCTGCAGGCGCTGGCCGACGCGGCGTTTCCCAAGAAGTGCCCCGCATGCGGGCGCGTCTACCGCACCGTAGAGGAATTCGTCGCCCGGACCGAGGCGGCGGGACATCCCACCGGACTCAGGCAGGCGTATGACGACGACGACCGGCCCATCGTCGAGCTGTACCGGAACTGCGTCTGCGGCTCCACGCTCATGGACTTCTTCGGCGACCGCCGCGACACATCGCCCGCCGGGTTGCGCCGCCGCCGGCGCTTCGGCGAGCTCATGGATTTCCTGGTGGCCAACGGCGTGGCCCCGGAGACCGCCCGCACCGAGCTGCTCAAGCTCATGCGGGGAGAGCGCAGCGAGCTGCTGGAGAAATACCGGCCGCCCCTGGACGCCAGCTGAGCCCCATTGACCCCCCGGCCCCGCGGCCGGTATGATCGCCACCCCACCCGGGGCGGTTAGCTCAGCGGGAGAGCACTGCCTTCACACGGCAGGGGTCGCTGGTTCAATCCCAGCACCGCCCACCAAGCTATATTCACAATACAATCAATAAGTTGTCGACCACGCCATCCTCCACCATCTCAGGGACCCACCACCTACAGCCCGGAACACGCCGGATCTTTCTAACAGGATGTTGAAAAAGGCCGTCCTGGCCTTTTTCAACGCGCCAAACCCGGCGCAGGTCCGGGTTCGGCTACGCCGAATCAAGCGTTGACACGCTTGATTCGCGGGCGGGGCATCCGTGCCCCGCCTTAGCAGGCTGTTTTTCAACAGCCTGCTAACCTCGCCGAGACTGCCCCTGCGAGTCCCCGTGGGCTTTGGGCCGGCGCGAGGGGCCGTGCCCGCCGCCGGGTAACGCGGCCAATGCATGAAGGCATGGCCGGCCTGGAGTTGGGGGCTGGTGCTGCAGCCGATTCTGGAATGGCTATGAGCCCTCGCCCAACACGATGGCCTCAACGGTATGCCAGTGCAGCAATGTACCCCGCTGCCGAAACCACCGTTCCAGTACCGTCCTCGGCCGCGCCAGTACCTTCTGACCATATCGCTGGTCACCGAAAGTGCCCCAGCAAAGCATGAGCACCTCGGCCTCGAACCGCCCGCAACCATCAAATGCCCAGTCCTGGTCTGGCAGGATGAGGCCGCCTGCTTCTTCCTCCTCCTCCTCCATTTCCGGCGGATCGGACAAGCTGCGCCAAGTAACGGACTCCTGACCCAGCTCCTCAAAGGCCGGTGCCTGGAACATCAGCTCCACGTCCACCAGTGCCTGGGCAACACGCCAGACCAGATTGTCAGTCCGCACCGTGCCCACATGGCAAGGATTATTCACGCCGAGAAACTCATGGAGTTCCCCGTCGTGATCATGGACGAAGATGTCTGCATGTCCCCTGCCCGCCCGCTGCACGACCAGGCTGGCATCTATGCAAGCTCCTATCGCAAGGGCCTGGCAGACATAAACCTCGAGCAACGGCTTTGTCCCTACCATGCCGCGGACCCACGCAAAGGCACGCTCCGGCCACGATGCCGGCATTTCAAGGTGGGCCTCGAGACCGAGACGCCTGACAAATTCCTTGAACACCCGCTGTCTTGGCCGCAAGCTCATCAGTCAATTGCTCTCCATCCGCCCGATGAAAAATCCGTATCGCCAGCGGGATCCGGTCGCAGACCTGATCATTACATAAATTCCCTTCCCGCGGAATGAAGGGGTCAGTGGAGAGGGTTGCACGAGCCAGCGAATATCAGCGTTCCGATCCCTTCACCCTGCCCCTCTCCCGGCACGAGGGGGAACCGTTCTTTCGCACACGGTGGAATTTGGAGGCCGCGCCGTTTTTTTTGTCCCCCCCTCCCCCGCATCGCGGCTGTCTCTTGATCAGATCTCACACCTTGTCCAGCTCCCGTGCGATGCGAAATCCCTCGATGCGCTGATTCAGCAGGAACCAGCCTTCCCACAGTGTGCTCCAGCTG
>JALSIK010000205.1 GCA_026990045.1 Chromatiales bacterium
GGGAGGGGGCCTGTCAACCCGAATGGATTTTTGGGTTAACATCTGGTTATTTATCGACCGATTCATGGGCTGGCGCCAGCCCTGCGCGTGCTGCGGTGCCCCGGGCAGGGCGCTGCTGTGCCCGGGCTGCCTGGCGGACCTGCCCCGCCTGGACAACCCCTGCCGCCGCTGTGCCGAACCCCTGCCCGCCGGCGCCCCGCCCCTGTGTCCCCGCTGCCTGGGACCGCGGCCGCCGGCCTTCAGCCGGGTCCACGCCCTGTTCGCCTACGCCCCGCCCGTGGACCGTCTCATCACCGGGCTCAAGTACCACGGCCGCTGGGAGGCGGCGCGCCTGCTGGGAGAGCTGCTGGGCGCGAGCCTGGCCGGCGCGGACCCCGTCCCCGACATCCTGGTGCCGGTGCCCCTCCACCCCCGCCGCCTGCGCCGGCGCGGCTACAACCAGGCCCTGGAGCTGGCCCGCCATGCCGCCGCCCGCGCCGGGCTGCCGCTGGCGGCGGGGCGCTGCCGCCGCGTCCGCCACGGCCCGTCCCAGGCCGGGCAGGACGCCACCGCCCGCCGGCGGGCGGTGCGGGGCGCCTTCGCCGTGGACGGCCGGGTGGACGGCCTGCACGTGGGGATCATCGACGACGTGGTGACCACCGCCGCCACGGTGAACGAGCTGGCCCGCGTGCTCGGGCGCGCCGGGGCGCGCGAGGTGAGCGTGTGGTGCGCGGCCCGGGCGGGCCGCGCCGGCGGGGACCAGTAAGGTTCAGAAGCGGAAATGGAGATCGAGGAAGGGACCGGCGTCCTCGAAGTCGAGCCGGCCGTCGGCCTGGCCGAAACGCATCTGGCGCTGGAACCAGCCGCCGGAGACTCCGAGCCCGTTGTCCAGGGTGAGGGTGATGCGGGCCCGGTAGTCGGCCAGTTGCGCCTCGTCGGTGTCGCCGTAGCTGCCTTCGAAACCGGCGGCCAGGCCATCCACCGGCAGGTCCACCAGCGCGGTGGCATACAGGCTGGGCACGGTGGCGCGGAGCCGCAGGGAGCGGGCGCCGTCACCGCTGCCCGCGGTGATCTCGCCCCGGAGCAGGCGCAGGTTGAGCCCCAGGTCCAGCGCCAGGTGGCGGGAATGGAACGGCCAGGTGATGGTGGCGCCATAGAAGTCGATACCCGGCGCGGGACTCAACAGGTCGCGTTCCGCCAGCGGTTCCCCGAACAGCAGGTCGCGGCGGCGGAAGTCGAGCCCGGAACCCGCCAGGCGCTCGTGGGCCAGGCGCAGGCCCATGCGCCCGGTGCCGGGATCCGGGGGCGTCAGATAGTCCAGCCGCGTTTCCAGGCGCAGCGAACCCGCCCCGTTGCCGCCGGCATGGACATGCGCCACCGGCACCAACAGCAGTGCGCACAGGAGAACGGCCGCTCCACGGCCCTTGGTACCTGCCATGATTTCCCTGGCTCCCCTTGCAATACGAGGCTCAACCATATTATAGCCGTCTCCCTCCCGCCGTGACGGCCTTCACGCCCGGCCCCCTTCCGTCAGGAGTCGCCGAGGGCGGTGAGCCGATCGCCGGCGAATTCCTTCAGCCGCTCCGTGACGCCGCCCGTATCCAGCGCCCGCTCGTAGGCCAGGCGGGCCTCGGCGGGCCGCTCCAGGGCCTCGAGCGACACGCCCAGCCCGATCCACCAGACCGCGGCACCGGGCCGAAGTTTCACCAGCCGCTGGTACAGGCGCGCCGCCTGCGCGTGCCGCCCCTGGCGCTGGTAGAGGGCCGCAAGCATGGCATGGTGGTCCGGGTCGGCCGCCAGCGGCGGTGCACTGCGACGAAGGATCTCGATGGCGGTGGGCACCGCGTTCTGGCGCGCCAGGATACGGGCGTAGAGCTTGGCGAAGGTGCCATGGCGGGGGGCCAGGCCGAGGCCGTCGCGCAGCAGGCGCCCCGCCTCGTCCAGCCGGCCCTGGCGCAACAGGTGCCCCACCAGCAGCTCGCGCGCCGCCACGTGTTCCGGCTGCAGGCGCAGGGCCTCGCGCAGGGCCGCCTCGGCCTGGACCCCGCGGCCCGCGCGCAGCAGGCGCCAGCCACGGTGGTAGGCCTGCTGCGCCCGCTGGGCCGGCGTGGGCGGGCGCAGGCGCTTGGCCACCGTGCCCTCGCCCGCCGCCGGCCCGGGGGTCGCACCGGCGGGGCGGGCCGGCCGGGGACGGTCCCGGGCCGGTTCCTCCGCCGCCGGGCGTGCCGGCCGGGGACGGTCCGGGGCCGGTTCCTTCACCGCCGGGGGCGGTGACGCCCGGTGCACCGCGACGGGCGCCGGCCGTTCCAGTGGTTCTGCGGCCGCCACGGACTCCGGCCCGCCGGCGACGGCAGGAGGCGTGGCGGCGGCCCCTGCCCCGTCCGGGGAGGGGCCGGGCGGCGGAGCGGGCAGCCCGTGCCACACCCCCGCCGCCGCTGCCGCCACCAGCGTGATGCCCGCCAGCCACAGCGGTGCCCGGCGGGCACGCCTGCCCGGCACCTCCACCGGAGACACGACGTCCTCCAGCGGTCCCTCCACGTGCAGCAGGCGCGAGCGGCGCTGCTCCAGGTCCTTGAGCATCTGGTTGATGAGGCTCACCGCGCCGTCCTCAGCCCGCCTGCAGCCAGGCCGCCAGCACCGCGCCCACCAGTCCCGCGGCCGCGGCGCTGCGGCCCAGACGCAGGCGGCAGCGGGGGGACCGGGCATCGGCGGTGTCGCGGACGGCGGCGCGCATGCAGGCGGGACTCACCCGCAACGCGCCGCGGCCCCAGGCCGCCAGCAGGGCCTTGTGGCACAGGATATTGACCAGGCGCGGGATCCCGCGGCTGGCCCGGTAGAGCCCGCGCAGGACCCGTGGCGGAAAGATCTCCGGCCCGCGGTAGCCCGCCACCTGCAGCCGGTGCCCCACGTAGGCGGCCAGGCCGTCCTCGTCCATGGGCTGCAG
>JALSIK010000206.1 GCA_026990045.1 Chromatiales bacterium
CCCGGACATGACCGACGAGCTGCGGGTGACGGTGGTGGCCACCGGCCTGGGGCGGGAGGCGCCGGCCGCCGCCCGACCCGACCGGCTCGCGGTGGTGCCCAACGCCAACGGCGAGGTGGACTACGAGCAGCTGGACCGCCCGGCGGTCATCCGCCAGCGGCGCCAGGCCGAGGCCGCCGCCGGCGGCGGGGAGGCGGGGCTGGACTACCTGGACATCCCGGCCTTCCTCCGGCGCCAGGCGGACTGAGCCGCCCGGTTTGCGGACCAGCTCACGAAACGGCACATCCGGGTCAAGCCGGGGCGCCGGGAGGACGATATGGGACCGGAGTAAGTTGCTGATCCCCCTACTTTCGTACTAAGCTTCACACTTCGGGCGTGGAGCCGGCCGCCGGGGGCGCCGCGGCGCGCGCGGGGATCGCGATCCGCCGCCGGGCACCGCGGGAAAACTCCAGCAAAATCATAAGGAACCACATTAGTGATCAGACAGCGCACGCTGAAGAACGTCATCCGCGCCACGGGCGTTGGCCTCCACACCGGCGAAAAGGTCTACCTCACCCTCCGTCCCGCGGCCCCCGGCACCGGCATCGTCTTCCGCCGCGTGGACCTGGATCCCCCGGTGGAGATCCCGGCCACCCCGGACAACGTGGGCGAGACCACGCTGTCCACCACCCTGGTGCGCGACGGCGTGCGCATCTCCACCGTGGAGCACCTGCTGTCGGCCCTGGCCGGGCTGGGCATCGACAACGCCTACATCGATCTCAACGCGGCCGAGGTGCCCATCATGGACGGCAGCGCCGGGCCCTTCGTGTTCCTGATCCAGTCCGCCGGCATCGAGGAGCAGAACGCCCCCAAGCAGTTCATCCGCATCCTGCGCACGGTGAGCGTGGAGGAGGGCGACAAGTGGGTGCGGTTCGAGCCCTTCGACGGGTTCAAGGTCTCCTTCGCCATCGATTTCGACCACCCGGTGTTCCAGAACCGCGGCCAGCAGGCCGTGGTGGATTTCTCCACCACCTCCTTCGTCAAGGAAGTGAGCCGGGCGCGCACCTTCGGCTTCATGAGCCAGATCGAGCAGCTGCGGGCCAACAACCTGGCCCTGGGCGGCAGCCTGGACAACGCCGTGGTGGTGGACGACTACCGGATCCTCAACGAGGACGGGCTGCGCTACGAGGACGAGTTCGTCAAGCACAAGATCCTGGACGCCATCGGCGACCTGTACCTGCTGGGGCGCAGTCTCATCGGCGCCTTCTACGGCTACAAGTCGGGCCATGCCCTCAACAACCGGCTGTTGCGGGCGCTGCTGGCCCAGGCCGACGCCTGGGAGCTGGTGACCTTCGACGACATCCACGAGGCCCCCATCTCCTTCGTCCAGCCCGTCCACGTGACCTGATTCAGCCCCGGGCCAGGAGGGCGCCGGGCGGAAGGGAAACCGGGAAACGCGCCGTTTTCCGGTTTTTTCGTCTCCGGTGCCGGGGAACCCCCGGCGGTGCCGGGAACGTGGGATTCAGGAGCGGCGGGCGAGGCGGCGCAGGGCCGCCGCCAGGGCCGGGTCGTCCATGCCCGCGGCGGCGCGTTCCAGGTGGGCCGCGGCGGCCCGCGACAGCCGCCGCCGGGGCCGCCGGGGCGGGGCGGGATCCGCAGCCGGCGGGGCGATGCGCACCTCCACGCGCTTGACCCCGATGCCGTGAGGGGCGAGTATCCCCGGCAGGGCCGGGGCCAGGAACCGCAGCCGGCTGGCCCAGGCGGGCGAGTCGGCCTGCAGGACCAGGACCTGGTCGCGGAGGTTGGCCACCCGGCAGTGGGGGGCCAGGGCCGGGTCCATGAGGGCCCGGACACGGGCATCCAGGCGCCGGAGCCGGCGCCCGGATGTGAACAGGGCCGCAACTCGGGGCCCCGCGCCCTGGATTCGCTTGTATATCGGTTTGAGCGAATTCATACTGGGATATTATAGGGTTGGCGGCATCTGCCGATAAAACACTATAACGAACTCTGCCAAACCTGGGCCTTTGACGACCATGAACATGATGTTTCTTGCACGCAAGAGGGGATGCGCCGGCCTCGTGGTGCTGAGTCGTGCCCGGCTGGCGGCCATGGCGCTGGGGCTGTTCGTGCTGCTGCCGGCCACCTTCCTGTACGCGGGCTACCGCATGGGGCTGGAGCAGGCCCGGGCCAACCCGTCGGAGCTGGAGCTGGCGCTGCAGGCGGAGCTGGACCAGCAGCGGCTGGAGGTGCAGGAGGCGGCCCGCAGCGCCCAGGAGAACATGAACGCCCTGGCCCTGCGCCTGGGCAAGCTGCAGGCCCACGTCATGCGCCTGGACGCCCTGGGCCAGCGCCTGACCAAGATGGCCAAGCTGGACAAGGGCGAGTTCGACTTCGACCGCGAGCCGGCCCGCGGCGGCCCCGGGCCCGGCGAGGGCGCCACCATGGGGGTGCCCGATTTCCTCAAGTCCCTCAACGAGTTGTCGGCCCAGCTGGAGGACCGCAGCGAGCAGCTGGCGGTGCTGGAGACCATGCTCATGTCGCGCAACCTGCAGGCCGAGGTGATGCCGGCGGGCCGGCCGGTGAGCCGCGGCTGGCTGTCGTCCTATTTCGGCCGCCGCACCGATCCCTTCACCGGCCGCCGGGTGCACCACTCCGGGGTGGACTTCGCCGGCCGCCTGGGCTCCGACGTGGTGGCGGTGGCCGCCGGCGTGGTGACCTTCTCCGGCAAGCGCTCCGGCTATGGCAACCTGGTGGAGATCAACCACGGCAACGGGTACGCCACCCGCTACGGCCACAACCTGGAGAACCTGGTCCGGGTGGGCCAGACGGTGAAGAAGGGCCAGGTCATCGCCCGCATGGGCTCCACCGGCCGCTCCACCGGGCCCCACGTCCACTTCGAGGTGCTCTACAACGGCCGCGCGGTGAACCCCAAGAAGT
>JALSIK010000207.1 GCA_026990045.1 Chromatiales bacterium
CCTTGGGCCAGGCCGCCAGCACCAGCCGCGGGCTCAGCAGCCCCGCACTCACCGCCACCGCCACCGTCCCCGTGGCCAGGCTCCCCTTCAGAAACGTTCTGCGTAGCATGATCCTCTCCTCAACGTTGGGATGAAACCGTTGGTCGGTGCCCGGCCCGTCGCAAAAGGCGGGCCAGCCCGAAAGGACGGTAATTCAATGACTTGTGACGTTATCGGCCGGCCGGGACCGTGCATGTTGCACGATGCCGTTGCAAAGGACGACGCCGCAGGAGGCCGTCTTCAATCGGTCTCGTCGGCGAGCCCCTCGCGCCGCCAGGCCTGGAGCTTGCGCCACAGGGTGGACTTGTTGATGCCCAGGGTGGCGGCGGTCTTTTCGCGGCTGCCGCCGCAGTGCTCCAGCACGCGCAGGATGTAGCGCCGTTCCAGCTCCTGCAGCGTGGGCCAGTCGGCGTCGATGCCGTCGCCGTGCGGCGGGGGGGCCGGCAGGGGCTCCAGTTCCAGCACCGGGCCGTCGGCCAGGGCCACGTGCCGCTCCACCAGGTTGCGCAGCTCGCGCACGTTGCCCGGCCAGGAATATTCCATGAGCCGGCGCATGCCGGCGGCGTCGAAGCCCGCCGCCTCGCGGTGGTACCGGCGCGCGAAGTGATCCACGAAGTGCTGGACCAGCAGCGGGATGTCGTCGCGCCGCTCGCGCAGGGGCGGCATGCGCAGCTTGACCACGTTGAGGCGGTGATACAGGTCGTGGCGGAACCGGCCCTCCGCCACCAGCCGTTCCAGGTCCTGGTTGCTGGCGGCGATGAAACGCACGTCGATGTCGATGGGACGCACACCGCCCACCCGCGTCACCTGCTGTTCCTGGACCACGCGCAGCAGCTTGATCTGCATGGCGTCGGAGATGTTGCCGATCTCGTCCAGGAACACGGTGCCGCCGGAGGCCGCCTCCAGCAGGCCGCGCTTGGCCGTGACCGCGCCGGTGAAGGCGCCCTTCTCGTGGCCGAACAGCTCGCTCTCCAGCAGGGTGTCGGACAGGGCGCCGCAGTCGATGACCACGAAGGGACGCCCGGCGAACTGGCTGCGGTGGTGGATGGCACGCGCGGCCAGCTCCTTGCCGGTGCCGGATTCCCCCTCGATGATGACGTTGCAGCGGATGTCGGCCACCTTGTCGATGAGCCGGTAGACCGCCTGCATGGCGTCGCTGCCGCCCAGCAGGTCGGAGAAGCGTTCCTGGTGGCCGAGCTGGCGGCGCAGCAGGCGGTTTTCCTCCACCAGGGCGCGGTGGGCCAGGGTGCGTTCCACCAGCACCCGCATCTCGTCCATGTCGAAGGGTTTCTTGATGAAGTCGGTGGCGCCCAGGCGCAGGGCCTCGATGGCGCTCTCCACGTCGGCGTAGCCGGTGACGATGACCACCGGCACGTCGTTGTCGTGCTCGCGCACCCGGGCCAGCAGCTCGATGCCGCTCAGGCCCGGCATGCGCAGGTCGGTGATGATCATGGCCGCGCCGCCGTCGAGGAAACGCTCCAGGGCCGCGGCGGGATCGCGGAACACCTCGCAGTCATAGTCGGCCCCGGCCGAGAAGCGCAGCATGAGCTCGCCGGCCTTGGGATCGTCGTCGACGAACAGGAGGGTGGGGCGGGTGGCGTCGTTCATGGGGCATCACCGGTGCCGCCGCCAGTATCGGCCGAGGGCCGCGGCCGGCGCAAGGGCAGGCGCATGCTGGCGGTGGCGCCCTGGTCCGGGTTGTTGTGCAGGTCCAGGCTGCCGCCGTGGTGCTCCACGATGCCCAGGGCGATGGACAGGCCCAGGCCGGTACCCTCGCCCTCGGGCCTGGTGGTGAAGAAAGGATCGAACAGCCGGTCGCGCACGGCCTCGTCGATGCCGGCGCCCTCGTCACGCACAGTGACGAGCACGGTGTCGCCGTCGCAGCGCGCACCCACCACCACCTGGCCGCCCTCGGGGCTGGCGGCGACGGCGTTGAGCAGCAGGTTGACCAGGGCCTGCTGGAGCTGGCCGCTGTCGCCCTCCATGGTCTGGCCCGGCGGGCAGCGGTCGAGCAGGCGCAGGTCCACGTGCCGGCCCCGGGCCGCCCGTTCCACCAGGGCCAGGGTGCCTTCGAGCCAGGGCCCGAGCCGGAACTCGCCGTAGCGCGGCGGCACCTGGCGGGCGAAGTTGAGCACCCCGCGCACGATCTCGGTGGCGCGCAGGGCCTCCTGCTGGAGGGCCTCCAGGTCGCGCCGCAGATCGGGGTCGTCGGGCCGGGCCCGCTTCAGGAGCTTGGCATACGACAGGATGTTGTTGAGCGGATTGTTGAGCTCGTGGCCGATGCCCGCCGCCATCTGGCCCAGGCTGGCCAGCTTGGCGCTGCGCAGCATGAGCTCGCGGGCGCGGTCGCGCTCCGTTTCCACCCGCGCGATGGTGTCGGCCATGTAGTCGAAGGCCTCGCCCAGCTCGCGGACCTCGTCGATCCGGGAGGAGACCCCCGCCCGCACCGCGTGGTCGCCGTCGGCGAACTGCTTGAGGCGGGCCGCCAGGGTGCGCACCGGCCGGGCGATGTTGCGCACGCCGATCCCGGACAGGCCCAGGGTCATGAACAGGGCCACGCCAGACACGCCCCAGATGGCGGCGCGGATCTGGCGGAAGGGGGCGGTGAGGCGGTTGTCTTCCACCACCAGGGCCAGGACCCAGTTGACCAGCTCCTCCTGCGCGGGAAAGAAGGCGGTGTAGTAGAGGGTGCGTCCGCCCGGCAGGGCCAGGCGCCCGTCCTCGCCCTCCAGCGCCGATGCCACCGCCTGTTCCAGCAGATCGTCCACCATGAGCGGCCCGGACCGGGGCCGGGCCAGGCGCAGGTTGCGGGCGTCGTCGAACAGCACCAGCCCGTTGCGGGCCTCGTGGTCGGGGTTGAGCTCCACCAGCAGCAGCCGGCCCTGGTGCAGGCGCGGGGCGTGTTCCATGATGCGGTCCAGCTCGCCGCCCAGCAGGGTGACGGCCAGCGCCCCCACCAGCCGGCGCCGGTGGTAGAGGGGGACGATGTAGTCCTGCTTGGGCAGGTGCTTCATGTCCTCGGCCTCGCGCAGCCGGTGGGGCAGGGTGACCAGGCTCACCCGGTCCCGGGGCAGGCGGTCGAGGCGGCGCATGAAGGCGGGGTCGGCCAGTTCCGGTTCCACGAAGGGCACGCCCTCGATGCCTTCGTAGATGGCCGGGCTCACCCGGCGATGACTGACCTTGATCAGGGTGTTGCCCTGGTAGTCCAGCACCCGGATGGCGAAGTAGCCCGGCAGGATGGTGCCCAGGCCGCGGAAGAAGCGGTTGATGCGGGCCCGGCGCACGTTGATCTCCGGGTGGGCGTTGCCCCGCCGCCGTTCGTACAGCACCGGCAGGATCTCGCGCACCGCCGGCGAGCGGGCCAGGCCCAGGGCCAGGGCCTGCTCCGCCTGGTGGCGGCGGCGGATCTCGCCGGCCAGGTTGCCGAGGCTGGCGGCGATGTCGTGCTCCTGGGACCGGCGGTGGCTGGTCTGGACGTAATAGGTCGCCGCCAGCGCCAGCCCCGTGAGCGGCAGGATGGTGGCGACGAAGATCCAGAGAAAGATGCTGCGGCGGATGTTCACGGCGCGGGTCTCTTTGCCGGCCGGGGCGGACGCGCAGGGCGCCACCCCGGGGCCGGTTCTCACCATACCATGGACGGCGCCGGCCGCTCCCCGTTCCCGGGCCGGCCCGGTGGGCACAAGCGGCGGCGGGCGCGTATAATCGCATATCGCCGCCATGCCCGGGATGCCGTCCATGTCCACCCTGCTGCGCCTCCTGCCGTTGCTGGTCCTGCTGCTCGCGGCCGCCGGCTGCGGCAAGAAGGGCCCGCTGTACCTGCCGCAGGAGAGCCGCGCGGTGGCGGAACGCTAGGGCCGTGGACCACTTCACCTATCGCGACGGCGTGCTCCACGCCGAGGCGGTGCCCCTGACCGCCATCGCCGAGCACCACGGCACGCCCTGCTACGTCTACTCCCGCGCCACCCTGGAGCGCCACTTCCGCGCCTTCGACCGGGCCCTGGCCGGGCGGGCGCACCTGGTGTGCTACGCGGTCAAGGCCAACTCCAACCTGGCGGTGCTGGACGTGCTGGCCCGGCTGGGGGCGGGCTTCGACATCGTCTCCGTGGGCGAGCTGGAACGGGTGCTGGCCGCCGGCGGCGAGCCCTCGCGGGTGGTGTTCTCCGGGGTGGGCAAGCGTGCCGACGAGATGCGCCGGGCGCTGGAGGCGGGCATCCGCTGCTTCAACGTGGAGTCGGAGGCGGAGCTGGAGCGCCTCGACCGGGTGGCCGGGGAGCTGGGGGTGCGCGCCCCGGTGTCGCTGCGGGTCAACCCGGACGTGGATGCCCGCACCCATCCCTACATTTCCACCGGCCTGCGCGAGAACAAGTTCGGCATCAACATCGAGGCCGCCGAGGCGGTCTACCGCCGCGCCCACCAGCTCCCCCACCTGGAGGTGCGGGGGGTGGACTGCCACATCGGCTCCCAGCTCACCGAGACCGCCCCCTTCGTCGATGCCCTGGAACGGGTGCTGGCCCTGGTGGACCGGCTGGCGGACCAGGGCATCCACCTTTCCCACCTGGACCTGGGCGGCGGGCTGGGCATCCGCTACCGCGACGAGACCCCGCCCGAGCCGGCGGACTATGCGCGCGCCATCGACGCGGCCCTGGGCCCGCGCGACCTCGAGCTGCTGGTGGAGCCGGGACGGGCCATCGCCGGCAACGCCGGGGTGCTGCTCACGCGGGTGGAGTACCTCAAGCACACCGCGCACAAGAACTTCGCCATCGTCGATGCGGCCATGAACGACCTGCTGCGCCCGGCCCTGTACGACGCCTGGCAGGAGATCGTGCCGGTGGTGCCGCGCGGCGACACCACCGCCTGTGCCTATGACGTGGTGGGCCCGGTGTGCGAGACCGGCGACTTCCTGGGCAAGGGCCGCGAGCTGGCCCTGGCCGAGGGGGACCTGCTGGCGGTGCGCTCGGCCGGGGCCTACGGTTTCTCCATGAGCTCCAACTACAACAGCCGCCCGCGCGCGGCCGAGGTCATGGTGGACGGCGACCGCCACCACTGCGTGCGCGAGCGCGAGCGCATCCCCGACCTGTTCGCCCTGGAGCGCCGGTTGCCGGACTGAGAGCCCGTGGAGATCGCCTTCACCAAGATGCACGGCCTGGGCAACGACTTCGTCGTCATCGACGCGGTCAACCAGGCGGTGACGCTGACGCCCGGGCAGGTGCGCTTCCTCGCCGACCGCCACTTCGGCGTGGGCTGCGACCAGGTGCTGCTGGTGGAACCGCCGCCGGGACCGGAGGTGGACTTCGGCTACCGCATCTTCAATGCCGACGGCGGCGAGGTGGAGCAGTGCGGCAACGGCGCCCGCTGCTTCGCCCGCTTCGTCATCGATCACGGCCTGTGGCGGGGCGAGCGCCTGCGGGTGCGGACCGCGGCCGGCCCGCTCACCCTGGTGGTGGAGCCCGACGGCCGCATCACCGTGGACATGGGCCGCCCGCGGTTCGATCCCGCGGCCATCCCGTTCGCCGCCCCGGCCCCGGCCCCGGCGTACATGCTGGAGGTGGACGGCGAGACGGTGGAGCTGGGCGCGGTGTCCCTGGGCAATCCCCACGCGGTGCTCGTGGTGGCGGACGTGGACCGGGCCCCGGTGGCGCGCCTGGGCCCGGCCATCGAGCACCACCCGCGCTTTCCCGCCCGGGTCAACGTGGGCTTCATGCAGGTGGTGGACGCCGCCCGCGTCCGGCTGCGGGTGTGGGAACGCGGCGCCGGCGAGACCCTGGCCTGCGGCAGCGGGGCCTGTGCCGCGGTGGTGGTGGGTCGCCAGCAGGGGCGGCTTGGTGATAAGGTTGCGGTGGACCTGCCGGGCGGGCGCCTGGACGTGCGCTGGGCCGGCGGCGATGCGCCGGTGCTGCTCACCGGCCCGGCCACCCGCGTGTTCGAGGGGCGAATCGAGTTATGAGCATCCAGCAGGCCGAGGAGCCGGACCGCGAACGGGAGAAGCAGGTGGCACGCTACCTGCGCGAGCATCCCGATTTCTTCGAGCGCCACCGCGAGCTGCTGGCGGACATGGTGCTGCCCCACGAGGCGGGCGGGGCGGTGTCCCTCATCGAGCGCCAGGTGGGCGTGCTGCGGGAACAGAAGGACGAGCTGCGCCGCCGCCTGCAGCGGCTGGTGGACAACGCCCGCCTCAACGAGGAACTGGTGGAGCGCATCCACGCCCTGGTGCTGGCCCTGCTGGATGCCCGCGACCTGGAGACGGTGCTGGACACCGTGCGCGAGCGCCTGCGCTCGGACTTCGAGGCCGACGCCGTGGTGCTGCGCCTGTTCCGTCCGGCCGACGCGCGCCTCGCCGGCCGGCCCGAGTTCGTGGACTGGAGCGAGCCGGTGCTGGGGGCGTTCGAGAAGGTCATCCGCGGCGGGCGGCCGGTGTGCGGGCGGCTCAAGTCCGGCCAGCTCGACTCGCTGTTCGCCGACGAGGCGGGGGCCATCGCCTCGGCCGCCCTGGTGCCCCTGCGCCTGCCGGAGCGCGAGCGGCCGCTGGGCCTGCTGGCCATCGGCAGCCGCCGGCGCGACCGCTTCCACGCCGAGATGGGCACCCTGTTCCTGGCCCACCTGGGCGATGTCATCGCCCGCGTCCTGCGCCCGCACCTGCGCGAGTAGGCCGGTGGACGCCGAGGCCCGCGCCCAGGTCGAAGACTATCTCCGGGTCCTGGCCGGCGAGCGCCGGCTGTCCCCCCACACCCTGCGCGGCTACCGGCGCGATCTCGCCGCCTGCATGGCCTCCTGCGACGAGCAGGGGGTGGCGCGCTGGGAGCGGCTCACCGAGCACCACGTGCGCGCGCTCCTGGCCGCCGGCCACCGCCGCGGGCTGGGCGGCCGCAGCCTGCAGCGGCGCCTGGCGGCCCTGCGCGGCCTGCTGGATCACCTGGTGCGGCAGGGGCGGCTGCCGGCCAACGCCGCCCGCGGCGTGCGGGCCCCGCGGGCGAAGCGCCGCCTGCCCCGGGCGCTGGACGTGGACCAGGCCGCCGCGCTCATGGCCGTGCCCGGCGACGGGCCCCTGGCCGTGCGCGACCGCGCCATGCTGGAGCTCCTGTACTCCTCCGGCCTGCGCCTGGCCGAGCTGGTGGGGCTGGACCTGGCCCGCCTGGACCTGGAGGAGGGGATGGTGGCGGTCACGGGCAAGGGCGCCAAAGACCGGCGCCTGCCCGTGGGCCGCAAGGCCCGCGCGGCCCTGGCGGCGTGGCTGGCGGTGCGCGCGGGGCTGGCCGCGCCGGACGAGCCGGCGGTGTTCGTGGGCCGCCACGGCCGGCGGCTGTCGGCCCGCGGCGTCCAGGCCCGGCTCCGGTACTGGAGCCGGCGCCTGGGGCTGGAGGTGCCGGTGCATCCCCACATGCTGCGCCACTCCTGCGCCAGCCACCTGCTGGAGTCCAGCGGCGACCTGCGCGCGGTGCAGGAGCTGCTGGGCCACGCCGACATCGGCACCACCCAGATCTACACCCACCTGGACTTCCAGCACCTGGCCCGGGTCCATGACCAGGCCCATCCCCGCGCCCGCCGCCGGCGCTGAGCCGCGGAGGGCGAAGCGCCGCCCCGCGCCCGCGGCGGCCCGGCTCCTGCACCACCGGCCGGGCTGCCGTACACTTGCAAAGACGGATTCCGGGAGAAGGGGCGCCTTGCGGGCGACGCCATGAAGTACGCGCACCTGTTCATCCTGGCCACGGTGCTGCTGGTGAGCCTGGTGGTGGCCGGCACCGCCTGGCTGCGGGTGAACGACTTCCGTGACTACCAGCACCAGCTCGCCCGGCGCGCGGTGGACGTCACCGCCGCGGAGCTGGGACGGCGGCTGGCGGAGCAGCGCGAACAGGTGGAGCTGTTCGTGGCCGACCAGGCCCGGTTCATCGGCCTGCTGGCCGCGGACCCGGCCAACGCCGAGGTGGGCAAGGTGCTGCAGGGGCGCATCCGGATGTACTTCCCCGGCCGGTTCGCATTCACCATCGCCGACGGGCAGGGGCGGGTCCTGGGGGAGGACCCGGACATGGCCCCCGGCCCCCTGTGCCTGGAGGATCTGCGGGCGGTGGCCGCCGGCGCCCCGGCCCGGGTGCGCCTGCATCCCGACCCCGAGCCGCCCCACTACGACATCATGGTGCCCTGGCGCGACGGGCAGCGGGGCGGCCTGTTCTTCATCAGCTTCGGCTTGAACCACATCGTCAAGCTGCTGCGGCTGGCAGCGCCGCCCGGCCAGCACCTGCTGCTGCTCAAGGACGACGAACCCGATCTCATCGAGGTCACGGACGAGGGCGTGCGCGGGTCCCTGGCCCGGGACGGCGACCGCCTGGCGCCGGACGAACGCGCCCGGCTCATTTACAGCCAGCCGGTGCCGGGGACCCGCTGGCGCCTGGCCGCGCTGCTGGAACCGGACTTGCTGGCCGGCTACAACCGCGAGGTGACGGCCCTGGCCGGCCTCGTCATCCTGCTGTTCGCCGCCTACGGCGCCGCCGCCTGGTGGCTGTTGCGCCGGCAGGACGAACGGCGCAGCCGGGCCGAGGAGGCCCTGCGCAACTGGAAGCAGCTCCTGGAGCAGGCCAACCAGGAGCTGCGCCAGCTGGCGGTCACCGACGAGCTCACCGGCCTGCCCAACCGGCGCCAGTTCTATGAGCTGGCCGGGGTGGAGACGAAGCGCGCGCGCCGCAACTGGGTGCCCCTGTCGCTGCTGGTCATCGACGTGGACAAGTTCAAGGATTACAACGACACCTACGGCCACAAGGCCGGCGACGAATGCCTGCGGCGGGTGGCGCTGGGGATCCGCGAGGTGCTCAAGCGGCCGTCGGACATCGTGGCCCGCTACGGCGGCGAGGAGTTCGTCGCCCTGCTGCCCGACACGCCGCAGGTGGGCGCCGAGCAGATCGCCGAGGCCATTCGCGAGGGCGTGGAGGCCCTGGGCATCCCCCATGCCTCGTCGGCGGTGGCGCCGGTGGTGACGGTCTCGGTGGGGGTGTGCGGCATGGACCCGGGCAGCCGGCTGGAGCTGGACGAACTCATCCAGCGCGCCGACCAGGCCCTGTACCGGGCCAAGTCGGCGGGTCGCAACCGGGTGGCCTGCTGTCCGCCGGCCTGAGCCGTCGCGGCGGGCGCCCCGGTCACCGGCCCGGGCGTGCCCGGCCCGGCCCGCCGGGGCAGGGGGACCGCCGCGTGTCAGATGTCGGCGTCGAACAGGTCGTCGGCGATCTGCTCCTTCAGGCGCCGGGCCTCCATGAGCTGTTCCAGGCGGCGGCGGGCCGCCAGTGCGCGCTGGGCTCGGGTGGGCGGCGGCACGTCGTCGGGGATGTCCGACTCGTTGTCCCCCTCCAGTCCCAGCAGGTCGTCGTCCAGTGCGCCCACGCGATCAGGGTTGGAGAATTCGCCGGAATCGTTGCCGGAAATCTTCTCTGCCATGTTGCTCAACACCCCACTTCCAGGCCGGTCAAGCTTCAGTGGCGTGCCCCGTCGCGGCGGGGCCGCATCCCTGGTCCGGGCCGGGCGGGCCGGCTCCGTCCCCATAGCGGTTATCGGTCCCTCCTGGGCGGCTATTTAGGACCGTACCGCCTCCCTGTCAAGCGTCCCCATGGACGAGCCGGGTCATGGGCCGGTTCCCGCCTGGGTTGCCGGAATTTTTCAACGCATTGATAAAAAATGATTTTTATGTCGGCTTCACAATGCCGTCGCCGCCACGGGCCATCATGAATAATAAATTATGAATTATTTCTTGATTATTCACCTCCTTGTGCTACGCTTGTCCCCATGAGCCAGCCCGCCTTCCCGTTGCCCGAGACCGACGCCACCCGGCGCGAGATCCTGGACGCGGCGCGCGAGCGCTTCCAGCGCTACGGCTACCGCAAGACCACCATGGCCGAGATCGCCGACGACGTGGGCATGTCGGCGGCCAACCTCTACCGCTACTTCGACAACAAGCAGGCCATCGCCGCCGCCTGCGCGGTGGAGTGCCTGGGCGAACGCCTGGCCCTGCTGGAGCAGGTGGTGGTGTCCGGGGGCGGCGCCGCCCAGCGGCTGCACCGCTATGCACTCACCCTGCTCCGCTACACCCACGAGGAAGCATCGCGCCAGCCCCACGTGCACGAGCTGGTGGAGTTCATCGTCGCCGAGCGGCGCGACGTGGTGGAGTGGAAGGTGGGGGCGGAGTGTGCCCTCGTGGAGCGGTTGCTGGAGGAAGGCCGGGACCGGGGCGAGTTCCGGGTGACGGACGTGAAGGCGACCGCTCTCGCCATTCATTCCGCCCTGGCCATGTTCCAGCTCCCGCTGTTCATGGGGCTGTACAGCATCGAGGTGCTGGAGGAGCGGGTCCGCGCGGTCGTGGACCTGTTGCTCCACGGGCTGCTCAATCCCGCCGGCTGAAAGAGGAAGCCGCCATGGGCAGGCTGGAAGACAACTGGGGGCGCTGGGTGCTGCGGTGGCGCTGGCCACTGGTGCTGGTGCTGCCCGTGTTGATCCTGGCCGTGGCCGTGAGCGGCGGCCGCCATCTCTCCTTCACCACCAACTACCGGGTCTTCTTCAGCGAGGACAACCCCCAGCTCCAGGCCTTCGAGCGGCTGGAAGCCACGTACACGCGGCAGGACAACGTCATGTTCGTCCTCACCCCGGACGACGGCGACGTGTTCACGCCGCGCACCCTGGAGGCGGTGCAGGTCCTGACCCGCCGCGCGTGGCAGCTGCCCTATTCCACCCGGGTGGATTCCCTCACCAACTTCCAGCACACCGAGGCCGAGGGAGACGACCTCGCGGTGGGTGACCTGGTGCCCGATCCCGCGGCCCTGGACGAGGCCGGCCTGGCGCGGGTGCGTGCCATTGCCCTGGCGGAGCCGCTGCTGGTGCGGCGCCTGGTGGCCCCCGATGGCCACGTCACCGCGGTCAACGTCACCATCCAGCTGCCGGGCGAGGCGGAACACAAGGAGGTGCCGGAGGTGGTGGCCGCGGCCCGCGCCCTGGCCGCCGAACTGCGCCGGGCCTACCCCCACCTCGAGGTGCGGCTGTCGGGCATGGTGGTCATGAACAACGCCTTCTCCGAGGCCTCGCAGCGGGACATGAAGACCCTGGTGCCCCTGGGCTTCGCCCTCATGATCGCCACCCTGGCCCTGCTCTTGCGCGACTTCCAGGGCAGCCTCCGCGGCACCGCGGCATCGGTGGCCGTCACCGGGCTGGCCGGCGGGGCGGTGGCCGCCGGCTGGCTGCCGGCGGCGGCCGTGCCCTGGCTGCTGGCCGCCGGGGTGCTGGCGGCGCTGCTGATGTTCACCCGCTACCTGCCGGCCACCGCCGGGGTGTTCTGGGTCATCGTGTTGTCCATCCTGTTCGCCATGGGCACCGCCGGCCACGTGGGCTTTCCCATCACCCCGCCCTCGGCCTCGGCCCCCACCATCATCCTCACCGTGGCGGTGGCCAACTCGGTGCACGTCGTGGTGGCGCTGCTGCACGAGCTGCGCCGGGGACGGACCAAGGACGAGGCCATCACCGAGTCGCTGCGGCTCAACCTGTTCCCGGTGTTTCTTACCAGCGTGACCACGGCGCTGGGCTTTCTGAGCATGAACTTCTCCGAGGTGCCGCCGTTCCGCCACCTGGGTAACATCGTGGCCTTCGGCGTGCTGGCCTCGTTCATTCTCTCCGTGACCTTTCTGCCCGCCCTGGTCTCCCTCCTGCCGGTCCGCATGGAGATCCGGCGCGGGGAGACGCGCGGCCGCATGGAGCGTTTCGCCGAGTTCGTGGTGCGCCGCCGCCGCCCCCTGTTGTGGACCAGTGCCGCGGTGGTGATCGTGCTGGTGGCCTTCATTCCCCGGAACGAGCTCAATGACGTGTTCGTCCATTACTTCGACCGGTCGGTGGAGTTTCGCCGGGCCGCGGACTACACCGACCAGCACCTCACGGGCCTGTACGTGCTGGACTATTCCCTGGAATCCGGCGCCCCCGGCGGCATCAGTGACCCGGATTTCCTGCGCGAGGTGGAGGCCTTCGCCCGCTGGTACCGCCAGCGTCCCGAGACCCGCCACGTCAACGTGATCACGGACACCTTCAAGCGCCTCAACCGCAACATGCACGGGGACGACCCGGCCTGGTACCGCCTGCCCGACCGGCGCGACCTGGCGGCGCAGTACCTGCTGCTGTACGAGATGTCGCTGCCCTACGGGCTGGATCTCAACAACCAGATCAACGTGGACAAGTCGGCCACGCGCATGACCGTTTCCACCCGCATCCTGTCCACGCGCGAAGTCCTCGCCCTCAAGGAGGCCGCCGACGAGTGGGTGGCGACGCGGACCTCGCGCCTCCGCGCCGCGGAGGCCACCGGTCCCACGGTGATGTTCGCCTACATCGGCAGCCGCAACATCGTGTCCATGCTCATCGGGACCACCCTCGCCCTGGCAGGGATCTCGCTGGTGCTGATCCTGGCCCTGCGCTCGGTGCGCATGGGGCTGGTGAGCCTGTTGCCCAACCTGGTGCCGGCGGCCATGGGCTTCGGCCTGTGGGGGATCCTGGTGGGCGAGGTGGGCCTGGCGCTGTCCATCGTCACCGGCATGACCCTGGGCATCGTGGTGGATGACACCGTGCACTTCCTGAGCAAGTACCTGCGGGCCCGCCGCGAGCGTGGCCTGGCCCCGGCGGACGCGGTGCGCTACGCCTTCCATACCGTGGGCCGGGCCCTGGTGTTCACCTCGGTGGTGCTCATCGTGGGCTTTGCCATCCTGGCCCTCTCGCCGTTCCACCTGAACTCCGGCATGGGCCTGCTCACGGCCATGGTCATCGCCTTCGCCCTGGCGGCCGATTTCCTGCTGCTGCCACCCCTGCTCATGAGATTCGAGGAGAAAACCCATGTCCAGACACGCCTGGCTGCTGATTCCGATCCTGCTGCTGTCTAGCCCCCTGGCGGCCCAGACGCCGGAGGAGAAGGGCCTCGCCATCGCGGTGGAGGCCGACCGCCGCGACAGCGGCTGGGGCGACATGCAGGGGGAGCTGGAGATGATCCTGCGCAACCGCAACGGCGACGAGAGCCGCCGCCAGTTGCGCAGCCGCAGCCTCGAGGTGAAGGGGGACGGGGACAAGACCCTGATCATCTTCGATGCCCCGCCGGACGTGAAGGGCACCGCCTTCCTCAGCTACACCCACGCCACGCGCCCGGACGACCAGTGGCTTTACCTGCCGGCGCTGAAACGGGTCAAGCGCATCAGCTCGGCCAACAAGTCCGGGCCCTTCATGGGTTCCGAGTTCGCCTACGAGGACATCGCCTCGCAGGAGGTGGAGAAGTACCGCTACAAGTACCTGCGCGACGAGGTGCTGGACGGCCGCCCGGTGTTCGTCATCGAGCGCTATCCCCGGTACCGCAACTCCGGCTACACCCGCCAGGTGGCCTGGATCGACCAGGAGACCTACCGGCCGGCAAAGGTGGAGTTCTACGACCGCAAGAACGCCCTGCTCAAGACCCTCACCTACCACGACTACAAGCTGCACCTGGGCCGCTACTGGCGCGCCCACCGCATGGAGATGGTGAACCACCAGACCGGCAAGAGCACTACCTTGTTGTGGAAGAACATCCGCTTCCGCACCGGGCTCACCGCCCGCGATTTCGATCGCAACGCCCTCAAGCGGGCCCGTTGAACATGCGGTTTGGGGATGCCATCGCGGTGGCCGTGCTGTGCCTCGCCGGGAGCCAGGCACCGGCCTGGGCCGGGCGCAGCGAGTGGTCGGGGGAGGCGGCGCTGGAGGCGCGTTATTTCCCGGAACCCCCTCTCAGTCCCGTCCAGCACGGCGACAACCTCTCGGTATCGGCCCGGCCCGAGTACTACCGGGAATGGGACGGCGGCCGCCAGGCCTTCCGCGTGGAGCTGTTCGGGCGCGCGGACCAGGGCGATGACGAGCGCACCCGCGCGGACGTGCGGGAGCTGAGCTGGACCTATGCCGGCGGCGACTGGGAACTCACCGCCGGCATCGGTCGCGTCTTCTGGGGGGTGACCGAGTCGCTGCACCTGGTGGACATCGTCAACCAGACCGACCAGGTGGAGAATCCCGACGGCGAGGACAAGCTGGGACAGCCCATGATCAGGGTGGCCCTGATCCGGGACTGGGGCACCGTGGAGGCGTTCGTGCTCCCCTATTTCCGCGAGCGCACCTTTCCCGGGCCGCGGGGCCGCCTGTGGCCGGCCGTGCCGCTCGCGCCCGCCGTGTACGAGTCGCCCCGCCGGCGCCGCCACGTGGACGCGGCGCTGCGCTGGTCCCACGCCACCGGCATCTGGGACCTGGGGCTGAGCGTGTTCCGGGGCACCAGCCGCGAGCCGCGCTTCGCGGTGGTGCTGGATCCACTGGGCCGGATCCAGGCCATCGTGCCGGTCTACGAGATCATCGACCAGGTGGGGGTGGACCTCCAGGCGACGGTGGATGCCTGGCTGTGGAAGCTGGAATGGATCCGGCGCCGGGGGCAGGGGCCGGATTTCGACGCCCTGGCGGCGGGTTTCGAATACACTTTCTATGGCGTGCGGGATACGCCCGCCGACGTGGGCCTGGTGGTGGAATATCTCTACGACGGACGCGACGACCCCTTCCAGGCGCCTTTCGCCAACGACGTGTTCGTGGGATTGCGGCTGGCCCTCAACGACGTGCAGACCACCGAGCTGCTGGCCGGGGTCATAGCGGACCTGGACACCGACGAGCGCTTCTACAGTATCGAGGCCAGCCGGCGGGTGGGCGAGCGCTGGACGGTGTCGCTGGAAGGGCGCTGGTTCTCCGGCGGGCCTGCCCTGTCCCTGGTCAATGTCCTGCGCAACGACGACTATCTCCAGCTCGAGGTGACGCGGCATTTCTGAACCCGGCCTCCTTGCCACGGGCGTGCCGGGCCGGCGCGGGCCGCGGAAAGGCCCTGCGCGGTCCTCCGCGCGCGCCCGGGGCCGGGCAGGGTACGGCACCGGGTGACCCCGGGGACGGGATTCAGCCGGGGGCGGGACCCTGGTCCTGGCGCAGCCGCAGCTGGCGGTGGGGTTCGTCCTGGACGGCCCGGCCGTCGATTTCCACCACCCCGTCGGCGCCGATGTAAACGAAGGCATCGGCCAGGTGGATGCGGATGGCGGTGGAGGCGTGGGCGGTGAGCGCCGCCAGCGGGAACCCGGTGCCGGCCGGCCTCCTCCCGGCCAGCCGGCCCAGGAGCAGGTACCGGCCCCGGGTCCAGACCACGAACACCCGGTCGCCCTCGGCCACGGGGGGATCGTAGAGGGCCCCCGGCCGGGCGCATTCCAGCACCGTGCCGTCGATGAGCCGGATCGCCAGCGGTCCGCCCTGGCCGTCCGTTTCCAGTACGGTGCCCCCGATGAGCACCGCGTCCCCGGGGCGGGAGTCCCGCGGGGGGAAGGACAGGATCTTGTCCATGACGCTTTGCCTCCCTGGCCGGGCCGGGGCCCGTGCCGTGAGTCTCGAGCAAGATTGAAAAAGGCCGTCCTGGCCTTTTGCAACGCGCCGAACCCGGCACGGGTCCGGGTCCGGCGACGCCGGATCAAGCGTTGACACGCTTGATTCGCGGGCGGGGCATCCCGGCCCCGCCTCACCAGGCTGTTTTTCGACAACGTGTTGACGGATCCCGCGGCTCATTGGAAGCGGGCCACGCGCGGGTCGCGCTGCGGCTGCTCGGGCAGGCCGGTGATGGCGGCCAGTTCCGACAGGCGGGGCATTCCGCGCCGCACCTGGATCCTGCCCTGCCGGTCTTTCCAGATGATGGCAGGCGTCCCGCGCAGCCCGAAGCGCCGCATGATGCGGGCATGGCCGGCCAGGATGGCGCGGGCGTCGGGGGAGACGTTCCGGCCGGAATAGGCCGCATCGTTTCCGCCGAAGCCTTCCATGATGCGGCGGAACTCGCGCGTGGGGTCATCGGCCTCCAGCATGGCGGCGGCCTTGGTGTGGCTGGTGGGGCGCAGGTAGGCCACGGGCAGCCAGCGCACCTGCAGGCCGGCCTTGTGGTAGGGCTGCAGGGCCAGCCACAGGGCATGGCAATAGGGACAGTTGGGATCGAAGATCACGTACACCGTGCTCTTGGGCGCGGCCAGGGTGCCCTCGGGAATGAGCACGGCGCGCTCCAGCTCGGCGAAGGCCTCGCGGTAGTCGGGCTTGGGCACGTAGCGCTCGGCGTACAGGGCGGTGAGATTGCGGCCACTGGCATCGAACAGGGTCCCGGACAGCAGGGTCTTGCCGTCCGCCGTGGTGAACACGATGGAATACTCGCCTTCGGTCGCGAGCAGCCAGCCGCGCAGGCCGGAGGCCGCGGGGAAGGAGCGCTTGACCTCGATGCCCTGGGCCGCCAGGGCCCGGATCACCTCGGGGTGCTGCTCGGCGGCGCCGGCCGTCACCGGGGCCAGGAGCAGGCCGGCGAGGCCGGCGGTGAGTGTGAACATGGATTTCATGGGATACACCTGTGCTGGCGCCTGCCCGTTAGAGCCGCCCCGGCGGCCCGAGTTCAGCCGCCGGAGGGGCCATTGTCGCCCAGAGGGCGGGCGGCTGGCCAGCCCGGACCTGTGCCGGGCTCCACAAAACCGGCCGCCGGGGCGGTGGAAAAGGCCAGGATGGCGTTTTCCGGCATCCTGCTAGAATAAGCGGGTCATGCAGAAGACCCTCGTCATCATCGGCCTGGTCCTGCTCGCCGTGGGGCTGCTGTGGCCCTGGCTGGGCAAGCTGCCCCTGGGGCGCCTGCCGGGGGACATCGTCATCGAACGCCCCGGGCTGAAGGTCTACATCCCCCTCACCACCATGCTGCTGGCCAGCGTGGTGATCTCGGTCATCCTGTGGCTGTTCCGGCGCTGAGCCCGTGGCGGTCCTGATCCAGCAGCAGGAAGGGCGGGCCGGGATCCGCGTGCGCCTGGACAAGCCGGTGTTCACCATCGGGCGCGATCCGGGCTGCGACCTGAGCCTCGACGACGAGCTGGTGAGCAAGCACCACGCCACCATCGAGGCGGTGGAGGACCCCGGGCACCCCGGCCGGTTCCAGTACTACGTCCAGGACCAGGCGTCCACCAACCACACCTACGTCAACGGCGAGCGGGTGACCCTGTACCGCCTCAGCCAGGACGACGTCATCGCCATCGGCCTGTCCAGCTTCCGTTTCGTGGACGACGCCCACGACGACCTGGAGGAGACCACCCGCATCCAGCGCACCTGGATCCCCGGCCTCTACGTCGCCCGGCGCAAGGCGAAGAAGAAAAAGGCGAAGAAGAAGCGCACCCGCTCCCGCAGGTCATGACCATGGGACCGCAGGTCTCAACGCAAAGGCGCAAAGACGCCAGGAGCGCAAAGAATCATATTATTGCAGGTCCCTGTGAGGACCGGATCCCTTGCTCCATGGTGCCAAAGTGTGACGGGCGCCCTGTGCGCCGGCAAACGGCACAGGTGTCATAGCTTGTGTGTTCATTTGAGTCACTCATTATTTCGGGCCCGGGGAGGATACCGCCCCGTTTCCAGGGAGGAATTCTCCATGGCCAGGACAAGGGGCATCGCCGGCAGGGCGGCCGCGGCACTGGTGGCGGCGGTTTGCCTCCTGGCGGATGTGGGGGCAGGGGAAGCCGCCCGCTGCGGGCATCCCGCGTGCCTGAGAACCGCCCGGCACCAGCCGTACGTCGAGCCCGAGCTGCCGGGCTTCCGCACCATCGAGATCGACGGATTCAGCGTCAAGGTCCCGCCCGCCCCCGGGCAAATCAAGCTTTCCGGCCGGACCTTGTATCTGGTTTACGGGGACGGTTCCGTTCTGGCGCTGGGGACGGCAGCGCCACCCCCTGTATCCGGCGGCGCCCGTTCATCGATCACCGGTGCGCAATTGCCGGAAACCATCTTCCTGCGCAGCGCCGGGGACCGGGAACCGCGCGCCGCAGCGGACAGGGCCGCGTGGCGCCTGGCCATCAACCTCAAGCCCTATTATTTCGAAGGGGCCGATGTCGCCTTTGCCGCCCGGCACCGTGGCGTTCGGTATTTCATCTCCAATGGCACGGCCCAGGGGTTTTCCGGTCGTGCGCTGGTCACGAAGCAGGGCATCTCGCACAGTTGCCTCCAGATCGACGCCCGGAACATGGATTTCCAGCGTTTTGTCTCCATCGTACTGTCGAGCCGGTGAGGAAACGGCCCCATGGAACCCACGGACTCGAAAAAGGAAGCCGCCAGAAAGATTCTCGTCTACTTCTTCGGCATTCACGCGGAATCCTGGCCCATCAATGAACGGGTCATTGACAAGATCGGCGAGATGCTGCTGAAGGAACGGCAGTGCGCGAAGGTCATCGATGCCCTGCCGCGGCCCGGCACCCTCGACAAGGGTTACATCAAAAGCCAGTTGAGAAACAACGCCCGGCGCCTTGCAGGCGGCGAACACTCCTACGACGTCTGCCGGAGCGCCATCAAGTACGGCTGGGAACGGGTGGTCCATCCCGCCAGCCAGGGACCGTAGCACGGGAGCGCCGGTGGTCGTCGCCTTGCCCGGGTCGTCCGCGGGCTGTCAGGAACCGGATCCTTTGCGTCCTTTACGCCTTTGCGTCGAAGCCGCCACCCGCACCCAGCCCCCA
>JALSIK010000208.1 GCA_026990045.1 Chromatiales bacterium
GAACAGGGCGAGGCGGGCCAGGTTGGTCAGCGCCCGCACCGAGAGGGTGGCGCCGGTGATGCCGTCGATGGTCCGGTCCAGGCGCGCCTGGTCGTCGAGGCGGGCGCCGTCGAACTGGCGGGTGAAGGCCGGTTCGCGCACCTCCCAGCCGCGGCTTTCGCGGAACACCAGCACCTTGATGCGCTCCAGGCGGCCGCCGTCCACCACCAGGCCCACGGTGATGGGTTTTTCCTTGCCGATCTCCTCCAGGATCCAGGCGGTGCGGGGGCCGCGGCGCCAGTAGCGGGCGCGCAGGGCGGCCGGACGGTGGCCGAGGATGCGCTGCGCGGTCTCGCGCACCTGGCCCGTGAGCCAGACGCTGCGCGGCCTGGGCACCTCGCCCGCGAACACCTCGGCCAGGAAATCCTCCGGGGTCTGGTACACGCCCCGTGCCGCGGCCGGCGGCGGTGCCAGGGCCGCCAGCAGGGGGATCAGCAGGAGCCGGATCATCCAGGAATGCATCGCGTACGGGTCTCCATCCGGATGGGAAACGCGCGGCGCCCCGGCGGGAGGACCGGGGCGCGCGCGGGCATTGTACCCGTGTCCGGGGCCGGCGTCAGAACTGGTAGCCCACGCCGATGTTGATGCCGTCCAGCTCCTTGGTGCTGCCCGGCGGGACACTCTGGTCCTGGTAGTCCACCTTGATCACCACGTCGGGGTGGGGCCAGAAGTTGAAGCCCACGTCGAGCTGCGAGTACTCGGTGTCGGTACCGTTGCCCGCCTGGTTGTCCCAGGTGTTGTAGCGGGCGAACACTCCCCACTTGTCGTTGATGCGGAACGACGGCTCCACGTACCAGCCGGTCTGCTCGTCGGCGCCGATGCCCGCCGGGCCGCTGCCCTCGATGTCCCAGCTCGCGTACACCGCGCGCAGCCCGAAGCGGCCCTTCTGCCACACCACGTGGGGCGCGACGAGGGTGGCCCCGCCCACCTGCGGGTCGGTGCCCTGGGCGGCGTCGGTCTGGCGCTGCACCGCCAGGGCCAGCTCCAGGCCCGGCACCGCGGTCCACTTGACGCGGGCGGTCACCGCCGGGTCGTCGGCCGGGGCCTCGCGCACCGCCTGGCGGCCGGCACGCACGGCGTAGTTTCCACCGTTGGTCAATTTCAGGCCCGAGTGCAGCAGCAGGTCATAGGAGAACCCGTTGCCCAGGCGGCCCACCACGGACACGCCGCCCTCGCGCCAGGTGGTGGGGATGATGTACTTGGCGATGGGATTACGCTCCACGCCGTAGAAGGTGGGCGGCTCGTGGGTCTCGTTGATGAGGCCCGCCGGCACCAGCAGGATGCCGGCCCGGATCATGGTCTCGTCGGTGACGTCGAACTCCACGTAGGCCTGCTCGATGGCCACCTCGCCGCCGCCGGCATCCACCTTGGAGTGTTCCACCTCCAGCTCCGACCAGAAGCGGATGCGGTCGTTGAACTCGTGGCCCAGGAACAGGATGAAACGGTGGAAGTCGATTTCTTTCTGATCTTGCTTGCCACCGATGCCGATCTGGTCCGAGAGGTTGTTGTAGTGCAGCTCGCCGTAGGCGCCCACCACCGTGGTGCCGCGGGTGCCGTGGGCATGGGGCATGCGGCGGGCGGCGGCGCGGGCCGGCGCCATCTGGTCCAGGGCCTCGGCGGTGGCCTCCAGGCGCTCCATGATCTCGCGGTTCTGGGCCTTGAGGGCCTCCACCTCTTTCTGCAGGTCGGCCTCGGCGGCCTGCGCCGCGGGCAGGCCCAGGAACGCGGCCAGGGCGGCCGCGGAAAGGGTCGTGTTGCGGAACATCTCGTGCAATCCCCCGTGTCGATGTCGGTTTCTGTGAATGGTCTCGGCGGGGAATTATACGGGAAACGAATACAAATGCAAATCATTATCAATTGCATTTTCAACCATAAAGGTGGGAATTGCCGCCTGCTGCCGGGCAAGGGGATGGGGGCCCAGGGGGTTCGGCGTGAGACCCCGGGGGCAGGCAGTGAAGCGGCACAGGGGGCGGCCGCGCCGTGCATTCCCGCTCCCGCCGGGCCGTTCAAAAAGGCTTGAGTTCCACCAGGAGAACCGCACCCACCAGGATCAGGACCGGGAGCTCGTTGTACCAGCGGTAGAACACGTGGGAATGGGGGTTGGCATCCCGGGCGAAGGCCCGCACCAGCATGCCGCAGTGGACGTGATAGGCGATGAGTCCCGCCACCAGCGCCAGCTTGGCGTGGAGCCAGCCGCCGGTGACGTCCCAGCCCAGCCACAGCCACAGGCCCAAGGCCACCGTAAGGATCCCGCCCGGCGTCATGATGCCCCAGAACAGCTTGCGTTCCATGACCTTGAAGCGCTCGCGCCCGGCGGCGTCCTCGGCCAGGGCGTGATAGACGAACAGCCGCGGCAGGTAGAACAGCCCGGCGAACCAGGTGACCATGAAAACGATGTGAAACGATTTGACCCAGAGCATGACGTGCCTCCTGGAACGAAAGCCACACTCTACCGGCGCGGGGAGAGGGACGGAAGGCGGGCGCGGCTAGGCGGTCCATCCCGGCCCGATTTCCCGCTTTGCGAATCCCGTCACACTTTTCCGGCCCAATCCAGGGGTTTCCCCTAGGCGACTTAGGGATCTCCCCAATTGACGCCCCGGCGGGGCTCTGGCATATGGAGCCGGAAACCCGGACATTTCCACGCGCAGACCCGCCAGGGAGGCCCCGCCATGGACGAGACCACCCCCACCGCCCCGCCGGCCGACGCCAGCCGCATCACCCTGACCGCCTGCGGCGAGACCCTGGACGTGCTGTGGCTGGATGGCCGCGAGCACCTCAACGAGCCGCTGGAGCTGGAAGTGGACGTGGACGCCCCGGGGCGGAGGTGGCTGGACGGGGTGCTGGGGAGCCGG
>JALSIK010000209.1 GCA_026990045.1 Chromatiales bacterium
CCTTCTTGACCTTCTTGACGACGATGGGCTGTTTCTTGTCGTCGGCCATGGGCCGTCCTCAGGCGCTCGGGCCTACTTGTTCTGCTTGACGAACTCCTCCAGCTCGAGGAAGTCCGGCCGCACGTGGGAGAACAGCACCTTGCGCCCGAATTCCACCGCCACCTGCGGGGTGTAGCCGTTGAGCGTGGCCAGGATACAGACCTTGGCGCATTCCAGCATCTTGCTCTCCTCCGCCGCCTGGGCGGCCATGGCCGAGGCCATGGGCGAGGCGAAGCCGTAGGCCAGCAGGATGCCGAGGAAGGTTCCCACCAGGGCGGCGGCGATGTGGGCGCCCAGCACCTCCGGCGGCTCGCTGATGTAGCCCATGGTGATGACCACGCCCATCACCGCGGCCACGATGCCGAAGCCCGGCAGGCCGTCGGCCACGGTCTGGACCGCGCTGGCGGGACGTTCCGCCTCGTGGTGGTGCGTCTCCAGCTCCAGGTCCATGAGAGCCTCCAGCTCGAAGGCATTCATGTTGCCGCCCACCATGAGGCGCAGGTAATCGCAGATGAAGTGTATCAGGTGGTGATTCTTGAGCAGGCGGGGATAACGCTGGAAGATCTCGCTCTGCTCGGGCTCCTCGATGTCCCCCTCCAGGGCCATGAGGCCTTCCTTGCGGGCCTTGGCGAACAGGGCGTACATGAGCCCCAGCAGTTCCATGAAGTCCTTTTTCTTGTACTTCGCTCCCTTGAGCAGGGCCGGCACGCCCTTGAAGACGGTGGTGATGACCTTGCCCGGGTTGGCGATGATGAAGGCACCGAATGCGCCCCCGGCGATGATCAGGAACTCGAAGGGCTGGAACAGCGCCGCCAGCTTGCCATGGGACAGGACATACCCCCCGAACACGCTGCCGACGACCACCAGTACGCCGATGATGAACTTCATGGATGCGCGCTTTCCCCGTACCGGCGCCCGTCCACCCGCGGAACGCCTTCCGCCATATCGACCCGCGGCCCTGGAAACTTGAGCGCGGGGCGCGCCGGCACCTGCCGGTTAAAGGGGGTGGCCGCCGGCCCGATATAAGGCATGGCAGTCCTGCGGGCGGCAAGGTGCGACGACGACGGCATGGCGAACCAGGTGGAACAGTGGGCGGCCCGGCTGGGCAACCGCCCCATCCCGGTGCTGGACCGGACCGTGGCCGCGCTGGAACACCTGTGCCGTGACGAGCAGGTGCCGGTGGCCCGCATTGCCGAGGTGGCGGAACAGGATCCGGGCCTGACCGTCCAGCTCCTGCGCATGGCCAACTCCGTCCGCCGGGGCCGCCTCTCCAGCGAGGTGGGCACCGTCCAGCAGGCCCTCATGCTGCTGGGCACGGAGCGGGTGCGGGCGCTGCCGCGCCAGCTCCCCGCCATCGGCCGGGTACTGGAAGGCAAGGCCCGGGACCAGCTCATGGCCACCTTCGCCCGTGCCTACCATGCCGCCCGCCAGGCCGACGACTGGGCCCGCCGGCGCCGGGACATGACCCCCGACGAGGTCTACGCCGCCACCCTGCTCCACTTCATCGGCGAGATGGTCCTGTCCCTCTACGTGCCGGAGAAGCTGGAGGAGATCTACACCCTGCGCAACGAGGAGAAGGTGGCCACGGCCGAGGCCCAGTACGTGGTGCTGGGCTTCACCATCGACGAGCTCTCCCGCCACCTGGCCCGGCGCTGGCGGCTGCCGCAACTGGTCCACGACGCCCTGCTGCCGGAAAACGCCCACCTGCCGCGGGCCTACGGCATCATGCTGGCGGTGGAGCTGGTGCGCGTGGGCCAGTACGACTGGTTCTGCACCAAGGCCCGGGAGATCGAACGGGCCGCGGCCAAGTGGCTGGGAGAAGGGAAAGACACCGTGATTGCCCGGGCCCACACCCTCGCCGCCCAGGTGGCCCGGGAGTCCGCCGTCTACGATGCGGTGCCGGCGGCGGTGCGCCTGCTGTGGCCGCCGCTGGAGGCGACCCGGCCCGCGCGCGCGGCCGGGAGCGGGACGGCGCAGGCACCCGCGGCGCCCGCCGCCCCCGTGGGGCTGTGCCTCATGCCCCAGCTCCCCGTCCTCAAGGCCGCCTACCAGCAGCTCGCCGCCCGCGCCGGCAGCGGCATGCCCCTGCACGAGGCCGTGGAGCTGGCGGTCCGGGGCATGCACGACGGCGCCGGGCTCAACCGCGTGGTCTTCGCCCACATCGACCACGAGCGGCGCATGCTGGTGGGCGAGGCGGCCCGGGGAGCAGACAACGAGCCCATCTTCAACCGCTTCGAGGTCCGGCTCGACCAGCCCCACCTGTTCGCCCGCCTGCTGGAGCGCCAGCAGGCCCTGTGGCTGCGCGACGACAACCGGGCGAAGATCTGGCCCCTGGTGACCCCCGAGATCCGGCGGCTGCTGGGCGCCAGCAACTTCTTCGCCATGTCGGTGCACGTGGACGGCCGGCCGGTGGGGCTGTTCTACGCCGACCGCCACACCAGCGCCTGCGAACTCGACGAGCGGGCCTACAAGTACTTCAAGGCCCTGGCGGGACAGGCCGCCCTGGCCATGTCGCACCGGCAGGCCGGTGGCAACCGGGCCGGTCCGTGACAACGGGCGGGTGGCTGGACCCGGGCAGCGGCTTCCGAGCCTGGCCGCACCTCAGCCCATCTCGCGGCGGCCGCTGAAGGCGTGCTGCAGGGTGGAACCGTCGATGAACTCCAGCTCGCCGCCCATGGGCACGCCATGGGCGATGCGGGTGGCGCGGATGCCGCGCGCGGTGACCAGCTCGGCGATGTAATGGGCGGTGGCCTCGCCCTCCACGGTGGGGTTGGTGGCCAGGATGACCTCCTCCACGCGGCCCTCGGCCAGCAGCACCTCCAGCCGGTCGAGCCCGATCTCCTCCGGGCACC
>JALSIK010000210.1 GCA_026990045.1 Chromatiales bacterium
TGGGCCTGGAGGCCCTGGTGCGCTGGCCCCATCCCCGGCGCGGCATGATCCCGCCGGACGAGTTCATCGGCCTGGCGGAGCAGACCGGGGTGGTGCGGCCGCTGACCGCCTGGGTACTGGAGACGGTGGGGCTGCAAATCCACCAGTGGCGGGGCCTGGGCGTGGAGACCAGCGTGGCGGTCAACCTGTCGGTCTACAACCTGCAGGACGCCGGCCTCATCGAGCACGTGCGACAGGTGCTGGAGACCTACGACCTGCGCCCCGGCCAGCTCACGCTGGAGATCACGGAGAGCGCCATCATGCAGGACCCCAGGCAGGCGCGCGAGGTGCTGGTGCGGCTGGAGGCCATGGGCGTGCGCCTGTCCATCGACGACTTCGGTACCGGGTACTCGTCGCTGAGCTACCTCAAGCGCCTGCCGGTGGACGAGCTGAAGATCGACCGCTCCTTCGTCATGGACATGTCCTCCAACCGGGACGATGCCGCCATCGTCCACTCCATCATCAACCTGGCCCACAACCTGGGCGTGGAGGTCATCGCCGAGGGGGTGGAGGACGCCGCGGTGATGAACCTGCTGCTCATGCTGGGTTGCGACTACGTCCAGGGGTACCACGTGAGCCGGCCGCTGCCACCGGGCGCGGTACCGGCCTTCATGCAGGCGGTGGATTCCGGCGCGGCGGACTATCTCCTCGCCCGCACCGCCACTTGACCGCCGTCGCGGGGCGAGGCCACCCGGGCGAATCCCGCGGTCATCGACTAATCCATTGGTATCCCTCTGGAATACCCCGCTTTTTTCTCAAGTCACCGGCACGGCGTGCCGATAGCCCCCCTGCGCGGCACCAGGCCCCGTGCCCGCTCCTGGACCGCAGCGTCACGCTGCCCCCGCACCCACTCCCCGTGCCGGTCCGACAAGGATGTCGGCAGCCGGTGGGCCCGCCCACGGGCCCGACGCCCACATCGACGTTCCGCCGAGCATGTTGGCGAGCCGCCACGCGGCGGAATGGTGCGGACATAAGGAGTGATGCAATGAAGCTGACCATCAGGCACAAGCTGCTGGCCGGATTCGGGATCGTGCTGTTGATCGTTGCGGTGGTCTCGGTCGTCAACATCAGCAAGTTGGCACGCGTATCGGCGATTGAAGACCGGTTGATCCGCCTGCGGTTCCCCACCGTCACCGCCGGCCAGGAACTCGTGGACGGGATCCACCTTTCCCTCGCCGGGCTGAGGGGCTACATGATTCTCGGCGCCGACCCGGCGGCGGCGAAGAAGTTCAAGGCCGAGAGACGGGCGGGGTGGAAGGAGATCGACGGCGCCCTGGAGAAGCTGGAGGAATACTCGGCGCACTGGACGGACCCCAAAAACGTCGAGCGCCTGCACAAGATAAAGAAGCTGGTGGAGGAATTCCGCGCGGCCCAGCAGCAAGTGGAGGACATCTCCCATACCCCGGAGAACATTCCCGCGTTCAAGATGCTGTTGACCGAGGCCGCGCCGCGGGCCGCCCGCGTTCTCGAGGCCGTCACGGCGATCATCGACGAGGAGGCCGGGCTGGAGGCCACCCCGGAGCGGAAACGGCTCCTCAAGCTGCTCGCCGACAGCCGCGGGTCCTTTGCCGTGGGCCTGGCCAACATCCGGGCCTACCTGCTGTCCGGGGACCCGCGTTTTGCAGACGCGTTCCGCGCCAAGTGGAAGATCAACGAGGCCCGCTTCCGGCAGATCTCCCGCCTGGCCGGCCTGCTCAATGCCAGGCAGGCCCGCGCATGGGAGACGTACAAATCCGTCCGGGCCGAATTCGCGCCGCTGCCGGCGCGGATGTTCCAGTTGCGCCGCGGCGAAGACTGGAATCTCGCCAACCACTGGCTGGGAACGCGGGCGGCACCCAAGGCCGGCGCCATCCTGCAGCTGGTGGGGGAGATGCGGGCCTCGCAGGACCGGCTGGCCCTCGACGACCAGGAGGCGCTCACGTCCGAGCTGTCGGCGACGAAGGTGGTCATGATCCTGGGCGCCCTGCTGGCGATCGCGGGCGGGGTCCTGGTTTCCGTGGTCATCAGCCGCATGTTGACCGTCCCGCTGAAACGGGTGGTGGAGCGCGCCAAGGCCATCGCCGGCGGCGAGCTGACCCATGATGCCCTCGCTGCGGCGGGCAACGATGAGCTGGCGGAGTTGACGTCGGCCATCAACGAGATGAACGGCAGCCTGCGGAACATCGTGCAGAGCATCGTCGACACGTCGCAGACCATCGCCAGCTCCGCGGAAGAGCTGTCGGTGATCACCGGCCAGACCCGACAGAGCATCTCGGAGCAGCAGGCGCAGACCGAACAGGTGGCGACCGCGATGAACGAGATGAGCGCCACGGTGCAGGAAGTGAGCAAGAGCATTTCCCAGACCGCGCAGGCGGCGCAGGAGGCCAACGCGGAGACCGCGGAAGGCCGCCAGATGGTCGAGGAGTCGGTCAGGGCCATCGAAGAACTCGCGGGCCAGGTGGAGCATGCCGCGAAGGTGATTCACCAGCTGGAGCAGAACAGCGAGAGCATCAGCGCGGTGCTCGACATCATCAAGGGGGTCGCCGAGCAGACCAACCTGCTGGCCCTCAACGCCGCCATCGAGGCGGCCCGCGCCGGCGAACAGGGCCGGGGCTTCGCGGTGGTGGCCGACGAGGTGCGGACCCTGGCCGGGCGCACCCAGGAGTCCACGGAGGAGATCAACCAGGTCATCGAGAAACTGCAGGCGGGCGCGCACCAGGCGGTCGATGTCATGAACATGAGTCGCGAAAAGACCCAGACCGTCGTGGCGCAGGCCACGAAGGCGGGCGAGTCGCTGGCGACCATCTCGGAAGCGGTGAAGCGGATCGATGAAATGGGCACCCAGATCGCCAGCGCGGCCGAGGAGC